>JBJSXZ010000072.1:0-34276 GCA_046086645.1 Candidatus Limnocylindrus sp. | reverse complement strand
AAAGAGGAGGCAGGGGCGCTCCATCTCTGCCGCAACCTCGCGGAAGATATGGATGCTCTCCGCCTCGAGGGCGGTGAGCTGGCTAATCACGTGGCTTTTCGTCATGCGTTGTGGATCCTCATGCAGGAGATTCTGCACCAGTCGCGGCAGATACACCTGCGCCACCGTTCTCGTCGGCAGCCTCAACGAGAAGGGCACGCACCTCTGCCGCACGGGAGGGGTGGACGACGACAAGATCGGGCACGAGCAACTCTGCGCCGTTATAGACGATCGGCTCGCCGTTAAGCCGGGTTGCCACAGCGCCCGCGGCGCAGGCGACCGCGACGGGGGCCGCTGAATCCCACTGGTACTGGCCACCAGCGTGGATGTAGGCGTCGGCGCTCCCGTCGAGTACCGACATCGCCTTCACGCCGGCCGAGCCCATCGGCACAAGGATTATGCGTCCAGCGTCGCGCAAGCGCGCTAAGAATTCTGGTGGTCGGGTACGACTCGCCGCAACACGCAGTGTGCCACTCGATTCGCGTGGAAGCGGCAGTGGGTTTGCAGTGGTGTATGTGATGTTTCGTGCTGGCAACGACACGGCCCCGACGGTCAGCCCGCGGCCTCGCTCCCAGAGTGCAACATGGACGGCGAAATCATCTCGCCAGACCCCCCGCTCGTCGCGCTCGCCATATTCACGTGTCCCATCAAGTGGATCGATGATCCAGACCCGCTCTGCCGAGAGCCGCTGTTCGGAATCTGCTGACTCCTCGGAGAGAATTGTGTCGGTAGGCCGCTCGCTCCTCAACATGCTCTCGATCAACATGTTCGTCTCTGCGTCGCCTGCGGCGCGGAGAGCAGCTGCGTCAAACGTTGCAGGGTGAACCGGAGCCGTATCGCGCAAACCCCTGAGCGACGCTGCGGCCGCCTCCGCAATGCGGATGGCGAGCTGCGCATCATCGTGGTCCGGATTCCTCTCTGATGTCATGGTGAGCAGATTAGGGGGTAATCTCCCACTATGCGATCTGATCAAACGCTGGCGGGCAGCACTGGCAACGGAGGCACGAGCGCGGTCATCCTGGACGAGGCAGGACTCGACCGCCTGGAACTCGTGTTGAGCGGGGCGGCAGAGCCTGCAGACGTTCTCGATCTCGCCCCTCAGGGAGCACGGCGGTGCACCTTCAGCGATGAGGAGAACACCCCGCTGGCTGAGATCAGCGTTTCGTCAACGGGTAGCGTAGGGCTCACTCCATTAAAGCCGCTCGCCCGTGGGCTCGGCCCACAGTGGGATCCCGCACTTCGCCATGCGGCAGCCACCGACACGGCCCCGTTCGATATCGCATTTGTGGCTGTGCTTCCGCCAAGTACCGCCGAAATCGAAGCGATCGTCCGCGCGGCGGAGAGTGCGGCGCCGAGGGTATCGCGCATCATCATCGTCGGGCTCGTATCGCGGAAGGCTGCGCACATGGGGGAGGTTGGCGCCGCAGGATTAACGCGCAGCCTAATCGCTGCTTCAGACGAACTTCGCCAACACCTCCCGAGTGCAAGAGTCGAGCTCCTCATCCTCCCGTGGCCACATGCGCAACCAGGCGCACCGCTCAACGATGATGCGCGGCTTCTCCGCGCACTTGCTGCGTATGGTGCGCAGAAGTCGACGCAGTTCGTTGTGGGAGCGCCAGTTGGAGCTGTGCGCAGCGCAAGCGAGCTGACTCTCGCATCAACACGCGAAGTTGAAGCAGCAGCGTCTGGTACGTGGAGTCAACCGGCAGTTGTCTTCTTTACTGGACTCTCTGGTTCGGGAAAGTCAACAATCGCTCGCTCGCTCGCTGAATCATTGCGCGATGACGGCGCAGCCAATGTCCACCTTCTTGACGGCGACGCAATGCGCAGGCGGGTCTCGCTCGGTCTTGGCTTTGACCGTGCCGCGCGCAATACCAACGTGACGCGCATTGCCGAAGCTGCAGTAGAGGTCGCGCGGGGCGGAGGAATTGCAATCGCCGCACCGATTGCGCCATTTGCTGAGAGTCGCGAAGCGGCACGCGCGCTCGCTGCTGGCGTCGCCCCGTTCTACCTGATCTACGTAAGCACGCCGCTTGAGATCTGCGAGGCTCGCGACCGAAAAGGCCTTTACGCAAAGGCGCGCGCCGGGGAGATCGCCGAATTCACCGGCATCTCGTCGCCCTATGAGATTCCTGCAGACGCCGACCTGGTGATCGACGCTTCTCTGGTGAGCATCGAATCGGCTGTCGACCAGGTGAAGGCGCTCCTCAGCTCCTAGCGTCGAATTAGGCTGCGCACGCGAAGGAGCAGGCCTTGAACCTGCCGTTGCAGCACTACGCGCACGAGGTTGCGCGTGGGAACACGCTTTAACTCCTCCGGCTCTGTCCAAGCTGGCAGCCTCGAACCACGCTCATATCCACGCCCTGCACCCGTGGCGATCAGCACGCCCATGGCAAGTGATGCTGCAGTCTCTGGCGCGACCTTTAACCCTGCGTCATCTATCTCACCAATTGCGGATGGATCGAGCCCCCTCCCGAGCAGAGAGAGGTCGCCGATGATCCGTACGCCGGTCGCCGCAATCTCGGTAATCATCTCTTGGGCAATGTTTTGTGCTGCAGTATCGGCCCATGCAGGGGTGAGAATTCGCGCCTCGCTCGGCTCTGGAGTTCGGGTCTTCAAGAGCTGCGCCCCGCCACGAGACATGAGCTTATACCGGAGCGCTTTCGAAAGGTTCGCTGCTTTGAATGCAACATTGAACATGCGGATTGCTTCAACTTCTGGAGCGGTCAGTGAGCGGTTGAGCGAGTCAACAGAAGATAATTGAAGTGTCTCTGATCGAAGCGCGAGCAACTGCTCAACATCGCGCAAGAGAGCGTTGCGATGCGCGTCGTCAACGACAAGGACAGTGACGCGATCTGGGCCAGCCACGCGCGCCCAGCGGCTCACGAGTTCTGCGTGCTGTTGTCGCGACCAGAATTTCTGGCTGAGCTCACTTCCACGATCGTTCAACACGGCGGTGAGCCAGTCGGAATAGGTGGGAACTGAACCTTCTTGCACATTCTGCTGCCACCGCGAAGCAAGAATCTTTGCCAGCGGTCGGAGTGTGATGAGAACCCGTACGCGGTCTCCACCGAGTTCACGGATTATCCTAGTGGCCTGTTCGCTCGTTGCGCCAGCAAAGAACTCGCTGCTTACCAGAACCCGCTGCTCTTTCGCGTTCACAACCTCGTCTCGCAACTGGGTCCAATGGCGAAGCGACGGAACCTTCCCCGTACTCGGATGTGTTCGCCCAGTCACGGCGAACACAGCAGTCGAAGGTTGTTGTTCATCACCCGCATACCGAACTCCTTGCTCGAGCATGGCGGCACGGAGCGTATGGCACGTCTGCTGCAGCGCAGTCGTACCGGTTTTTGGAGGTCCAATATGAAGGAGTACGCCAGGTGCTGGAATTGGATTGATTTCCCTGCGCTTCGCACTATCGCTCACAACTGCTCCTCCTGGTTCTATTGTGTACCAGTATGCTGCATGCATGCGCCTTACAAGTCGGACCGACTATGCACTGCGAGCCGTCATGGAACTTGCGGTTGCCGGGGACGAACCCCTCACCACGATTGCCCTCGGCAAGAGCCAGGGGATTCCCGCCTCGTATCTTGGAGCCGTGCTCGCACAACTGCGTCGCGCAGGGATCGTGACCGCCCGACGTGGCGTTGAGGGGGGTTGGGCGCTTGCAAAGAGCCCGAAACTCATCACCCTAGCCGATGTCATTCGCGCGGTAGACGGCACACTCACGAACGTCGCCGGAACACGGCCAGAGCAGCTCAACTACAAGGGGGCGGCAAAGGGGCTCCGCGAGGTGCTTATCGCCATTCGTGCGGCCGAGCGCGAGATCCTCGAGGGGGTCTCGATTGCCGATGCTGTTGCCCAACGCTTCCCAGCCCGAATCAAGCGCCTCCTCGACAACCCGAGCGCGTGGCGCTAGCGCCCCCCAAGACCCCCGCATCGCGCTGACGCCATGCCCTTGAAAAAGTCCTGCAAACCCTAAACTCCCTGATCGGCGCTCCAATGGCAATGTCCGGACGCTTCGTTGACGCCATCAACCTTAGTCTGTATTCTCACTATATTATGTAGTTAATACTCACAAGGTAGGGAGGCAGCATGCAAACCTTGATCGTGGTGGCGATTGCCGGTCTGGCAGCTCAATTCGTCGACGGGTCACTCGGGATGGGCTACGGGCTCACCTCATCTACCCTGCTGATCTTTGCGGGGTTGACGCCGGCTATGGCATCTGCGTCGGTGCACCTTGCCGAGGTCGGGACAACTGCCCTCTCGGGAATCTCCCATCATCGTTTTGGCAATGTGGACTGGTCGGTCGTTCGGCGCATTGCGATCCCTGGTGGGATCGGCGCGTTTTCTGGTGCAACACTTCTCTCATCGATCTCTACCGAAGCGGCAAAGCCAATGGCAAGCACCATTCTCTTTATCCTTGGGCTCTACGTGCTTGCACGCTTCCTCTTCGTCCGAGCGCGTGTGCAGCGAGCCGGCCTCCCTGGCCTCAAGTTCCTCGCCCCGCTCGGACTCATCGGCGGATTTATCGATGCTACGGGTGGTGGAGGTTGGGGACCCACGACAACGCCGACACTGCTTGCCGACGGGCGGCTCGCACCTAACCGCGTGATCGGCACGGTCAGCGCCAGTGAGTTCATCGTTGCAATTTCAGCAAGCCTCGGGTTTTTCACATCGCTCGGCGGCGAAGGGGTACGCATTGAGTTTGTGTTGGCACTGCTAGCAGGCGGCCTCATTGCAGCGCCGATTGCCGCCTATCTTGTTCGCCATCTCAATCCACGCCTGCTGGGGGTGACGGTAGGTGGGTTTATCTGCTTCACCAACGCGCGCGTCCTGCTTGCAGCAGTTGGGGCATCTGGCGAGGTGTTCCTCGGTGCCTACGTCGTCATCATCGCCCTCTGGGTAACAGCCATAGGCTGGACGTACCGTACGCTCCGCAGTGAGACGCCAACTAGATCAAGGAAGCGCCGCTGAGCAGCTCCTACCGCGTGATGCGAGTTGCCTCGCCGCCACTGATTCGCTGCGCGATCCAAACGGGAATAATCGATACAAGCACGAGGACCAGCGCAACGACGTTCACGACCGGTAGCTCATTCGGACGCTGCATCGCGCTGAAGATCCAGACCGGGATCGTCTTCGTGCCTGCGCCGGCAGCAAAGAGGGTGACGATCACCTCGTCAAACGAGAGTGCAAAAGCGAGCAGGCCACCCGAAAGGAGCGCCGTGCGCATGCCCGGGAGGGTGATGCGGCGGAAGGTCATCCATGGAGTTGCGCCAAGATCCGCAGAGGCCTCTTCGGGGGATCGAGGCAGGCGCCGAAGGCGGGCAACAACGTTGTTGTATGCGACAACGACACAGAAGGTTGCGTGCGCGACGATGATCGTTGGCAGCCCAAGGCCGATGCCGAAAAGCTTGAAGGTGCTCTGGAGTGCAATGCCGGTGACTACGCCAGGGAGTGCAATCGGTAAGACGAAGAGGAACGAGACGGAGTTCTTGCCGAAAAAATCGTAGCGTTGTATCGCAAGCGCAGCAAGCGTGCCAAGTAGGAGCGCGATGAGCGTTGCAGTAGATGCGGCAATAAGCGAGTTGACCAGCGCCTCGTGAATAGCCGGGTTTGCCGCAGCCTCGCCAAACCAGCGGAGCGTGAATCCAGCGGGCGGCCACCCCATCAACCTACTGTCGTTGAAGGCATAGACGCCAAGGATGACGAGTGGTGTGTAGATGAAAAGCAAGACGAGGCCAGTCGCCATGCGGAGCAAGAAGCGAATGAGTGGCGACTCAACCATGGTGCATCACAGTGAGTCAAACGCGCCAAGTCGGCGTGCAATGGCCAGATATCCAACCATCACAAGAATGGGCACGACTGAGAACGCAGCGGCAACGGGAAAGTTTCCCAGCGCGGAGTTGTCGTAGATCACGTTGCCGATGAATTTCGCGTCGGAGACAAGGTCGGGGACAATGTAGTCGCCAAGGCTGAGTGAGAAGGTGAAGATCGAGCCGGCCGCAAGCGATGGGATGAGAAGCGGAAGTATGACGCGACGGAAGGTCATTCCCGCTCGTCCACCAAGGTCGGCAGAGGCCTCAAGCAGCGAGTTGGGGATTCGCTCAATTCCCGCATAGATGGGGAGGATCATGTACGGCAGCCAGAGGTAGCTCAGGACAATCCAGGTGTTGGAAATCTCGCCTAGCCCGGGTGCGCTGATACCGAGTGGCTCGAGGATCCACGTGAGGAACCCATTCCCCTGGAGCATCGTGCGCCAGGCGTACACCTTCACGAGGTACGACGCCCAGAGCGGCATGGTTACGGCGATGAGGAGTGCGGCGCGCTTGCGCGGAGATGCCACGCGTGCCATGTAGTACGCAATCGGCAACGCAAGGAGTGCGTCGACGACCGTTACGGCGAGTGCGATCCCGATCGTCCGCACGACGATGGTCGCGTACACCGGATTCGACAGCAGCTGCTCAAAAGCGCGAAGGGTCCAGTTAAATGGTTCGACCTTTCCAGTGAACGCATCTTTGGCCCAGAAAGCATGGAGGAGCAGCACAAGCAGCGAGCCAACATAGACGAGGCCGATCCATCCGAGTGGGCCAGAGAGAAGGAGGCGCAACTGCGCACCTGGCCGCATTCCCAACCAGCGTGCTAAGCGCTTGGTTGCGCCATCACGGGAAATATCACGGGGCCCCCCGAGAATCGACATCTCAGGGGGCCCCGTCGTTTGTTCGGTCAGGCTACGCGGTTACTGGCCGCGGAGCGTTGTCCACGCCTCAACCCAGGCGTCTTGGTCCTTGCAGGTTGTGGCCTCGTCCGAATCGGCGCAGTCAGCCTGCGGCGTCGTCCAATACCAAACCTTATCGAAGTACGCCTCATCCGTTGCATGGAACGTTTCACAGTGCCCGGGTGAGAGCGTCTCGGCGTACTCGCATGCGGCCTGGCTCGTTGGCGCCTCGCCAAACCACACTGCCGCCGCTCCGTCAGCCTCTCCGGACATCATGTGATTCATCCACATGTACATGCAGTTCGGATGTGCCGCGGTTGTCGCCATCATCCACGTGTCAGACCAGCCGGTCGAGCCCTCTGCAGGGAGTGTCGTATCGACGGGCTTGTTCTCCGCGGCCAGCATGTTCGCCTGGTACTGCCAGGTGGTGCCGATCACGAGATCGCCTGAGGCGAATGAAGAGATCTGATCGCCAGCGGTACCCCAATACTCTGCACCGTTATCACGCTGCTGCTCGAGCAGGGTGATTGCGGCCGCGAACTGCGCGTCGTTCAACTGGTACGGATCGGTGATCCCCAACTCTGGCTGCGTCGCCATCAAGTGGATCGCCGCATCGGCGATGTAGATTGAAGAGTCGTACACGCTGATCTGATTCTTGTAAGCCGAACCGCCTTCCCAAACTGGATCCCAGCTGGTGGGGGCAGTAGTCACCTCATCAGTGTTCCACATGAGAACGTTTGCACCGCGCCCGTGTGGCACGCCGTACGGAACGCCATCCAGGGAGTTGTGTGACTTGAGCTTGAGACCGTCAAAGACGTTTGCGTAATTGCTCAAGAGGTCGACGTTAATCGGTGCAACGTCGCCAGCGACCATCAGGCGGACGCTCGCGTCACCTGAGAATGATCCGCCGTCATATTCGCCGGACTGAAGCATCGTCACACCGTTTGCCGAATCGGACATTGATGTCGTTGACACCATGCAGCCCGTCTCTTCTTCGAACGGTGTAACCCAATCGAAAGCTGGATCAACTGCGCCGCGCTCAGCGTAGCCTTCCCAGATGATGAGATTGAGCGCTCCTTCTCCTTCGCCTATCGTGTCAAGCCATCCGGCTCCGTGTGTGGTGCCGGTGCATGCTGCTGCGACAACGATCGCGGCGAACAGCGCGCCGAAACGTTTTGCTCGTTGCATGTTCCCCCCTATGCCTTGCGGCTATCTTCCGCGCGGATCATCCGCAACGGCCAATACATGCTCACGGCGCCAGATGAGCCGAACCGCTCGACCTTGCGCAGTGAGTGCCTCCATCGACGAGGTGCGGAGATTTTGTTCCGTTACGACCAGCTCTCCTCCCACGTCCAAGGTGATGATATATCGGGTATCGGGCCCGAGGTAGACCACGCTGCGCACGCTCCCGAGCGCCGAGTGCTCCTCTCCCGTGGCCGCTTCACTCCGCTCGGCAAGGCGAATCTTCTCGGGGCGAACCGTGTAGGTGCCCGCTCGCCCAAGCACGGCACGTGCCGTATCGCCCGTAAGGAGGTTCGATGTGCCAACGAACCCGGCCACGAATGCCGTTGCGGGATGTTCGTAGATATCTGCTGGGGTTCCCACCTGTTCAATTGTGCCGCGATTGAACACGGCAATCCGATCACTCATCGTGAGCGCCTCTTCTTGATCGTGGGTCACGTAGATAAACGTAATGCCAACCTGTTGCTGGATCCCCTTCAGTTCAATCTGCATCTCCTCGCGAAGCTTGAGGTCGAGTGCACCGAGCGGCTCGTCAAGCAAGAGGACGCGTGGGCGATTCACGAGCGCGCGAGCAAGGGCCACACGCTGGCGCTGTCCACCTGAAAGCTCCGCGGGTCGGCGATCGCCGAATCCTTCAAGCCGCACCATGCGAAGCGCGTCATCAATCCGTACGGAGCGTTCAGCAACTGGCACTTTACGCACTTCGAGGCCATATGAAATATTCTCTGCGACGCTCATATGTGGGAAGAGAGCGTAATCCTGGAAGACGGTGTTAACGTCACGATCGAATGGTGGGAGCCTGGTGACATCTTCTCCGTGTAGATACACGGTTCCGGCTGAAGGCGCTTCAAATCCAGCAATCATGCGCAAGGTGGTTGTCTTGCCGGAGCCAGATGGCCCGAGGAGCGAAAAGAACTCACCCTCGTGAACATCCAGATTAATTGCTGAAACGGCGAGCGTGTCAACTTTGGGGAATCGCTTACTCAGCCCCTCGAGGCGAATCGCTGGTGCGACGTGCGTGGAACGGTCTGCCATACGGGCGAGAATAGCAGCGCTACCCTTCGAACCCACGCACTGCGCGCTCGTGTGCGGCAGTGATCTCGTGCGGGAGACGTTCGAACTGTGCCAGGTGCGCCGTGCGTCCCTCCATCTCGCGACGCCAGCGCGCTGCATCAACAGAGAGCAGTTCGTCGAGATCTTCTGGCGCAAGGGTCAATCCACGCAGATCGAGCTCTTCTGCCAGCGGCACGGTACCCACGGGAGTCTCGTGCCCAGTAACACGCCCCGCAGCGAAATCAAGGAGCCAGAGAAGGGGGCGAAGATTCTCACCATACCCTGGCCAGAGGTACCTGCCGCCGCGCTGGCGGAACCAGTTGACGTGCGCGAATACTGGTGGGTTTGCGAGTGGACCCAGCACATTCAGCCAGTGCTGGGCGTAGTCACCCTCGCCAAACGACATGAAGGGGCGGAGTGACATTGGGTCGTAGCGCAGGAGACCCTCTTTCCCCTCTGCCGCTGCGGTCGCCTCTGCACCGAGGGTAAGGCCGTCGTAGACGCCATCGGCGAGGTTGCGCATGGCGCGGATGAGTGGCTCACGATCGCGCACCCTTCCGCCGAAGATAATTGCGTCAATCGGGACGCCACGTGCAAGTTCGACATCTGGACTGATATTTGGCACATTCGAAAGTGCCGTCGTAAAGCGGCTATTCGGATGTGCCCATTCGACACCTGCTGCATCAGATCGCTGCTCTCCAGCGTGTCGCTCCGCTATCAGCGCGCCACGCCAGTCGCGCCATCCTTTCAGGTCAACGGGCGGCTCAGGCGTCAATCCCTCCCACCACACGTCGTGGGTGATTTCGTTGTACGCAACATTCGTAAAGAGTGCTGCGCTCCCCTCGCTGATCGCTTCAATTGCATTTGGGTTTGTCGTTGGGTTTGAGTTTCGTGCCACGCCGAAGACTCCGGCCTCTGCATTGAATGCCATCAGGCGGCCGCTCACTTCATCAACGTAGAGCCAGATCACATCGTCACCAAAGAAGCGCACCTCATAGCGGTCATCGAGCCCTGCGGGGGGCTCCATCATCGCGAGGTTGGTTTTTCCAGATGCGCTAGGGAAGCCACCGCAGATGTGGCGTGTCTGGCCAGTCTCTCGGTCATGAATGCTGATCAACATGAACTGCTCTGCAAGGAAGCGCCCACTCTTCCAGCCGTCATACGATCCCTGGCGCAGGCCGTGCGCGATCTTCGCGAGGAGCGCGTTGCCCCCATACGACGATCCGAAGTGAAGGATGAGTCGCTCGTCTGCCACGGTAATGAAGTGGCGCATATCTTCTGGAGTTCCTTGACCGAGATTGTCGAGGTCTCCCGTCACATGAACGCCACGGACAAACGAATCGGGGTCGACAAGGTTGTCCAGGTAGGCGGGCCCCACTCGTGTCATGCGAATCATGTGGAGGGCCACAACACGGCTATCCGTGAGCTCGAGCCCAGCCGCCCACGAATCGAGTGGCGATCCTGGTGGCGCCATGAGATATGGGATCGCGTATATCGTCTTCCCGGCCGCCGCATTGCGCATTAGCTCCATCACGCGTGGCTTGATCTCACTGCTTAGGCGCCAGTTGTTATATGCACCCTGGTCAGCGGGGTCGGCCGTCGCGACGAAGGTGCGCTCCTCAGTACGAGCAGTGTCTTTCGGATGCGAGCGCGCGTAGATGCGTCCGCCGGAGACCGGAACAACCTCGCCTGCAGCGAGCGCCTCACGGGTCAGTCGAGCATCATCGCTCGCGCTGATCACCTCGAGGCGGCCCGCGCCGACGTGCTCTGCCCACTCTTGAACAAACGCGCGTGCGCGAGGATTGCGCAGCGAGGAAGCTTCTAGCGCGCGGTCAATCTCGCTCACGTGCCCTCCCCTTTTTGGCTCGTATTACTCTGACGGATCGTCGCATGCCGCGCAAATGCACGAGGAGGCGTGCGTGGTGGGATCGGCTACTCTTACCGCATGCCAGAGCAACCTCTACCGCGCACGGTCCCCCCATTTGATCGGATTATCCATATCGGCGCGCCAAAGTGCGGATCAACGACGCTCCAGGCGCTGTGGAATGCGAACCGTGCAGAACTGGAGAAAGCCGGTGTGCACTACGTCGGCAACCGCACGCATTGGGCCACACCAGCAAAAGCTGTATCGGGAGTAAAGCAGAGGATTGCCGGCGTAGTTCCACCAATCTCACATTGGGAGGCCCTCACGAAAGAGGTAGGTGCTACAACCGAACGCCTTGCTTTAATCAGCAGCGAGTGGTACGCGAGTGCGCCGGCAGAACCGGTGCAACGAATCGTCCGAGATCTTGGGCGGGATCGGATGCACGCTGTACTTGTGGTGCGGCCGATTGCCAAAACACTTCCATCTGCCTGGCAACAGAGACTGAAGTTTGGATACCGCAGTAGCTTTTCTCACTTTTTGGCGAAGCTCTTGAATGACGATTATCCGCGTGGCAATGCGGCGCACGATTTAAAAGCTCGTTTTTGGCTAAAGCATCGATATGACGAGATAGCGATGCGGTGGGCGGATGCCTTAGGTCCGGATCGCGTGACCGTGATTGTCGCTGACGAGCGGAACAGGCCGTTCGTTGTAGATTCTTTCTCGTCGATCCTAGGAGTAGACCCTGCAAAGATGACGATACTCCCGCCAAAGACGAATCCCTCACTATCAAAGTTCGAAGCTGAAGTGCTGCTCAAGATAAACCAGAAGTACGCTGAGCTTGGCGGAACGCAAACCAACTACAAGAAGCTCGTGTGGCGAACATTTGACGGTTTTGTGAATCACCTACAAGAAACTACCTCGGAGCGAACTCGCATCCCAGAGGAATCTGCAAAGGAGGTTGAGCGCGTAAGCCTAGAAATTGAAAGAGGCTTGCGCGAGAGCGGCGTCCGTATTATCGGAGACCTTACCCTCTTCTCGGAGCCTGTAAACACAGAAAACACTGACGCTTCCAGAGCTGAGCTGGACCAGCAAAAGGAGAAGGTAACTAGCGCAGCAAATATGGTCATTGCAACGATGATAACTTCTGGGATGTTGCAACCAAAAGAGCAAATGCCAGGATTCTCAATCAACCTGTTGCTTTTCCGTTTCCAAATAGGTGCCCTGCTGCGGCGCGGTATTTATACGATTCAGACCGCCCGAAAGAAGATTCGCAAGCAAAAACCTCGTTAAGGCGCTACCGCTCCGAATTGCACCGCTGCGAGCTCAGCGTAAAGGCGTCCAGCCAAACGAAGCTGCTCATGGGTGCCGCGCTCAACAATCACCCCATGATCCAAGACGAGGATCTCGTCGGCTGAGGCGACGGTGCTCAGCCGGTGCGCAACCGCAATCGTTGTGCGGCCTTGCATTGCGCGCTCAAGCGCCGCTTGCACGTGGCGTTCTGAGACCGAGTCAAGGGCTGAGGTTGCCTCGTCGAGTAAGAGTATCGGTGGATCTTTCAGCAGGACGCGAGCGATCGCGAGGCGCTGGCGCTCTCCGCCCGAAAGCTTGTAGCCGCGCTCGCCAACGATCGTATCGAGCCCGCTCGGCAGTTCGCGAACGCGACTCGCGAGTGATGCGCCGTCAAGGGCCGCCCACATCTCATAGTCGCTAGCGTCGGGGCGCGCGTAGCGAAGGTTATCGGCGATGCTTGCGTGCAGCAGATGCGTCTCTTGTGTGACGACGCCGATCATCTCGCCGAGCGATCGCAGTTTGATCGAACGAACGTCAAGGCCGTCGAGTTGCACGCTTCCGCTCTGCACATCCCAGAAACGCGGGATCAGGCTGAGGATCGTGCTCTTTCCAGACCCGGATGGTCCGACAAGTGCGGTCAGCGTTCCTGGCTGCACGGTGAACGCAATGCCGGCGAGTCCAAACGTATCGCGCTTCGGTGCACCCTTTGCACGCGGAGGTTCTGGGTAGCGAAACGCGACGTCGTTGAATGAAACCTTGCCACGTACGTCGACTCGGCGTAGGCCGACGGCATTCGGAGCGTCCACAATTTCGGGAACTAGATCAAGGTAGGCGAAGATCCGCTCGAAGAGTGCGAGGCTCCCCCCGATTTCAACCTGCAGCCCGAGCAGTGATGCAAGTGGGAAGAAGAGGCGACTCTGCAGGGTCGTGAACGCAACGATGTCTCCGACCGTTGGTGCATCCGAGGCGCCCGTCGCAGCAAGGGAGCCGGCGGCGAAGTAGACAAGTGCTGGAATCCCGCTGAACACGACCTGCACCACAACGCCGACCCAACGGCCCGTGAGCGCCTGCCGCAACTGCAGGGTGGCGAGTTCACTTGAGCGCTTCGTGAAATGCTCGGCACCCGCCTCTGACCTGCCGAACGACTTCGCCAGGAGTGCCCCGCCCACCGAGAGGTGCTCCTCCGCGATTGAGGTCAAGTCCGCGAGCGCACCCTGCACCTCTGCGCTCGCCTTTCGCCGCGCGGCAGAAGCTTTCGACGTTAGGTAGAGAAAGAGTGGCGCAACGCAGAGGCTTACCGCCGTCAATCGCCAATCAATGAGAGTCATTGCCACAAGGGTTGAAACGACGATGGCGATGCTCGAAGCTAGGTTTGCCGCGGCGTCGCTCACCACCGACTGAACCCCGGAGACATCATTGGTTAGCCTGCTCTGAATTTCTCCGGTACGCGTCTCAGAGAAGAAGCGGATCGGCATCGACTGCACGTGCGTGAAGAGGAGGTTGCGTAAATCGCGCATCACGAACTGGCCAACCGACGCGGTGAGCCACGATTGAGCAAGACCAATACCTCCGTTGATCACGGGGACGAGCACCATGAGCCCCGCGTAGAGCGCAAGAAGTCCGATGTCTTTCTTAGGTATCGCTTCATCGATGAGCAGCTTGAGGAGGTAGGGGTTCGCTAGGCCAAGGATGCTCGAAACGACGATTGCGCCGCCAATGATGGCAAGGCGCGCCTGGTAGGGACGAAAAAACCGAGCCGCTCGGCGGAGGAGTGGGAGTGCTGCGCCGGTAGGCTTCGTTGGCCCAGCGGCATCGCCGCCGAACATATGCCCCCCGCGGCCGGGCCCCATTCCTCCGCTCATTGGAGGATCGTCGTGGCGTACGACCTTAAGGAGGAGTGGATCATCGCTTGATTCTAATCACTAGCGTCGGTTGCCTAAGGAGCGATCTCCGCCCTACCTTGATCAACAACAGTCCCACCGAGGGCAATCATCTCCCAACTATACGAGTCACGCGCCAGTTCGAGCCTGATCACGCCGTGCACCATATGGTAGACCGCGCTGCGCATATCGCTGCGCCGCTGCGCTCGTAGGTCTGCGCCTCCTGTGCCGACAATGAACTCGGTGATGCCCGTAACTCCTGGCGATCCAGCAGCGGTGAGCGGCTCCCAACGCTCGTAGTTATGCTCATGCCCATTCAGCACAATGGCAACGCCGGCCCGGGCCAGCGCAGACCAGATCGCCTGCATCTCCAACGCGTCGCCATGCTCTCCGGTGCTGAAACGCGGTCGATGCCACATCGCTGCAATCGGTTCGCCCGCTGCGCGCGCGCTCGCAAGTGATGCTGTCAGCCACCGATACTGGTTGGAGTTTGTGCCACATCCAACGACTGCGCATTCGGAATTCAACACGATGATGCGCCAGGCTCCGATCCTGTACGAGTACCAGCTCTTCTGCGGACTTCCTGCGGCTGAACCAAAATACGAAAAGTACGGCGCTGCATTGTCAGATAAATATTCGTGGTTCCCCACAGCAGGATGCGTGATCTCCTTGAAGGCACCCCACGCTGGGTCATAGCAGTTCGCCCACGAGGACGCCTCCCCGTTGGGATACGCACCGTCGCCAAGCAGTGCAACCGCTACCTCGAGGTGATCCCTCACCGCTGCGTCGCGGAGTTGTCCGACCAGTACTCCGGTCTCTTCATCTGCGCTCGTTGAACACGAGGCAACATCGCCCGCCGCGATCAAAATCCCACGGTCGCCTGAGGGGTCGGAAGGCGTACTCGTAGGAGAGGCGACCGCCGAGGGTGTTGGACGTGGCGATGGTGCTGGGCTTGCCGCGGCCGTGCAACCAGCAAGGGTGAGTGCAGCGACAAGGGTAGGGGTGAACCAGCAACGTTCTAAAGAGATGCGTCGCCTACCCATGTGGCCACCGTAGCAGTTAAATGCCGAGTCCTTCGCCTACAAGATCTTCGGCCCGCGTTCGTGCTTGCGAGATGTTGCTATACGGCGGAATGCTCCGCGTCAGCCACACATTGCCGCCTATCGTTGAGTTGTGACCAACGGTGATCCTGCCGAGCACCGTCGCACCAGAATAGATAACGACGCGGTCTTCAATGATCGGGTGGCGTGGCCTTCCTTTTGCAAGGGTGCCGTCATCTGCGTGTGGGAAGCTCTTCGACCCGAGCGTTACACCTTGATAGAGACGTACATCGCTGCCGATGATTGCCGTTTCGCCGATAACAACCCCTGTTCCGTGGTCAACGAAGAACCGCTCGCCAATCGTTGCACCGGGGTGAATGTCAATGCCCGTGGCCGAGTGTGCCGACTCCGCAGCAATGCGCGGGAGTAGTGGCACGCCCAATTGATAGAGCACGTGCGCTATGCGGTGGTCGGTGATCGCACGAACACCCGGATACCCGTGCAGGATCTCTGAGCGACTCTGTGCAGCGGGATCCCCATCAAATGCGGCGCTGATATCGCCTTCGAGCTTCCTTCGGATTTCAGGAAGTGCCCTTGCGAGCTCCCCTGCGATCGCTGCAGCGTCCGCTGGAAGCGCGGCGCCCCTGCCTGGCCGCTCCGCCGCGAAGAGCACAGCGCAACGCCTGATCTGCTCATTGAGCCCGTCGAGTGCCTCCTGGAGATGGGAGGCAACGGCCGCCTCCCCTCGCGCGGCAAGCCCTAACTCGCGCGGGAAGAGTGCAGCACGCAGCTCGCCCATCACGCGGGAGATCTCCCCCCGCGAGGGGCGGTCTTCGGCCACCACCGCTGCGCTTGCCACCGCCGCATCAGCGGCAAGCAGTGCTGCTGCGATCTCCTTGCTCATAGCGGCAGACCGTCTGGCCCAAACATTCCCTCAAAGAGCGCAGTGCTGAGATATCGCTCACCTGAGTCTGGCAATATAACCACGATTGTCTTGCCCGCATTCTCGGGAAGATGTGCAAGCTTGATCGCCACATGCGCAGCTGCACCGCACGAGATGCCAACGAGAATTCCCTCTTCGCGGGCAATGCGACGCGCCATGGCGATCGCCTCTTCATTCGTCACTGGCTCCACCTGGTCGACGAGTGAGAGGTCAAGAATGTCGGGCACAAAGCCTGCGCCGATCCCCTGGATCTTGTGCGGTGCAGGCTGGTTCGGCTGACCCGCGAGGCGCTGCGCAATGACAGGGCTCGTTGCTGGCTCAACTGCCACAACATGCACGTTCTTCTTGCGGCCGTTCTTAAGGTAGCGAGCAACGCCGGTAATCGTACCGCCAGTGCCAACGCCAGAAACGAAAATGTCGACGTTCCCCTCGGTGTCGTCCCAGATCTCTGGTCCCGTCGTCGACTCATGAATTGCCGGTCCAGCGGGGTTCTTGAACTGTTGCAGCAGTACATAGCGATCGGGATCGGAGGCAGCAATCTCCTCTGCCTTCGCAATCGCACCAGACATGCCCTTTGCACCCTCGGTGAGGACGAGCGTTGCGCCATAGGCAACTAGCAGCTTTCGTCGCTCAATGCTCATCGTCTCAGGCATCGTGAGCGTCACCTTGTAGCCACGGGCTGCCCCCACCATCGCCAAGGCAATGCCCGTGTTGCCACTCGTTGGCTCCACAATCTCTTTGCCGGGTTTAAGGACGCCGCGCTTCTCAGCATCGAGCACCATTGCAGTGCCAAGGCGACACTTCACCGAGTAGGCGGGGTTCCGGCCCTCAATCTTTGCGAAAACTGTTGCGGTTGCGTTATCGGTAACGCGATGCAGCTTGACTAGCGGCGTACGACCAATCGTCAAGGAGTTGTCATCGAAAACACGTGTCCAGTCTTTAACGTTCATGGTGCACCTCAGGCTCTCGTGGCGGGGTTGGTCCCGCCGTCTGCCTGGTGCCCGCTAGTTCAACTCGCGCAGCACTCCATGGCAAACGACGGGCATCGACAGATGCTCGGTTCGCCGGCGACGCATGCGATTAGTTCTGCTGCGGTCATGTACGCAGCGTACTACTTCATGGTTCTGAAGTGGTAATGCAACATGTTGCATCGCTAAAGCATGAGGCCTGGGGGAATCCCCCAGGCCTCATGGATCTTCCCGTTCTGAACGTCAGGTTCAGCGGCCCTTGTCCTTCAGGGTAGCAATCTTCCAGATCAGAAGGCCATAGCCTGGCTTGGCCAAGATGTCAGCGATCGTGTAGCCCACCTGCTTCAACACCATACCGTCAGCCACCGAGAGGCCGATGCTTGTGGTGATGGTTGGCAAGAGGTACGCGATCGGATAAACGCCCCATGTCGCGAGTAGCACGACACGTAGGATGCGGAAGATCCCCTGGATCTCCTTGCTCTGCTTCTTGATTGAAACCGCGATACCGCCGAAGAGGTCGCGGAGAATCAAGACGAAGAAGACAGAACTAATGAATCCCCAAATTGTACGGGCTGACGTGAGGACGACAGTTGTCTGCTCGTCCATCTCGCCTATGTAGCCTGTCGCAATCATGAGGAATGCGTAGACAACGTTGCGCTTGATCAACATGCTCTCGAGCTTGCTGTCGAGGCGCAGAACCAGGACCAACTCTGCCACGAGGAGTGGGACCGTGAGGATCCAGTCAACGTAGCGGTACGCTTCATTGAAGGTGCCGAGTGTGCCACCCGCGGTGTCTACCCACGAGTTAAAGATGCGGACATAGTGGTAGAGGGCGATCAGCACGACTGTTGCTGAAAGCGTTACCGCCATGCGATTCTCCGGCTTCAGCGCGCTACGCGCTGAGACGAAGAAGAAGAAGCTGCTGCCCATTGCAGCAATAGAGAGCGACATCAAGTTGTAGACCAACTGATATGCCTGCACTGGCTCCATAGTTTCCCCCTCATTTAGGCAGCATGTGCTGCACGTCTATGTTGCCATATGGTGATACGAAATTGACGTTGCGGCTTGTACCATCGAAAGCGACGCGCACGCAGTACGCACGGGGGGGGGAGATGCACGGGTTTCTCTATCTTGTAACAATCGCAGTGTCGGCTGTTGGGACCCACGCCCTGGCTCGCCGGCTGCGCCTCGCCACTACGAGGGCGCACGCCTACCCCTTCATCACCATCATGGTCACGCTCTTCCTCCTCGTAGACATGGCTGGCATTGCTGGCGGGTGGTTCTACACGCCGCGTGCACTAAGCAGTGCAATGTTCCCCGGCGTAGGGCCGTACGACACCGGCCTGCCACTCGAAGAGCCGCTTCTCCTCGCCTTCCTCGCGCAGTTTTCGCTCGTTCTCTCCGCAGCCGTCAGCACGTACGTGAAGTCGCCCGCTCGAAACCGCGCTGCTGGATTGAATCGTCGCTCACTGCTCTTCGGCCTCACTGCTGCAGCTGTCATCATCGCCGCTCCCGGAGCATTCCCTGCATACACAAGATCTATGCTCGCCCTTGCAGCAGCAGCGAGCGGCTTGGCATTCAATCATTTTCGTGTTCGAGGGAGCTGGATCACCATTGCGATCTTCCTCTTCTTCACCCTGGTGTTTGACAACGTTCTTTGCTCCGCGGGCTATTTCTCTTATCCAGAGAGAACAAATCTCAATATCTACCTGCTCAGTGTTCCGATCGAAGATCTTATCTATGCATACTCGTTCTGCACCATTGCGTTGTTTGCTCTGTCAGCCATCGCAGCATCAAAAGACCAGGTGTGGCGATTGTTTCTCTCATCAAGGCCACTCGCGTGGACAAACACGATCCTGCCGTTTCTCGGCGCCGCACTCGCAACAGGCTACGTTGAGGCCATTGGTCCCGCGATTATTCCCCTCGCGCTCTGGTGGGGCGTTGGATACAACTTTTTCCTCTACGGTATTAACGATCTCTACGACACCGCGACCGACGCACTCAACCCACGGAAGGGTGGCGTCGAAGGGGCACGGCTCATGCGAAGCGACGTGCGGCCAATGCGGTGGCTACTCCTAGTGATTGGCCTGGCGCCAGCGCTTGCCGCGCTACTCGTGCTCCCCTCGCCGATCGGCTGGTTCCCGCTCATGGCCGTTGGCAGTGCCGCGATCTACAGCGCCCCCTGGATGCTGAGAACACGGTCGATCCCGATCGTGGATTCACTTACCTCTGCAACGCACTTCCTCCTGCCTGTCGCCTCTGGCCTTGCGTTTGCAGTAACCCTCAACGGGAGCTGGCTCCCCGCACTCCTCGCATTTTTTCTCTGGAATATGGCGAACCATATCCTCGGTGCTATCCAGGACATTTCTGCCGACCGGCGATCTGGGATTGCAACGACCGCTACGTGGATTGGGGCTCGAGCGGCAGGCTTCGCATCGCTCGCACTTTATGGTGCCGCCGCTCTGGTGCTCGTGATAAGTGTTGATCTCCTTGTTCGAATCGCTGCGATCCTTCCTTTTATCAGCGCTCTCAATGTCGTTCAAATAATCGTGAGTCGCAATCCAGTTCGCGATGCTCGATCGGCGTGGCATCGCTTCCTCGTGCTGAACCTGCCGCTTGGAGCCGGCGCAGCGATGCTCCTTATCCAAAGTTGGCAATGAGCAGCGTGCATACGCGAAAAGTGGTTTCAACCCGCTAGGATCTCTCCATGAGCGAGCGACACCGTCTTTCGGAGTTCCTCCGCAGCGAGGCAGTGGGTGGAGGCGCGCTCATAGCGGCGGCGATTGCCGGCATCATGCTTGCGAGCGGCCCGCTGGCAGAGCTCTTCCGCTCGATTGCAGAGACGCGCATTGGGCCCGCCCAGCTACATCTCGATCTGACGATTCAGGAGTGGGCATCGGACGGGCTGCTTGCGATCTTCTTCTTCATGATCGGCTGCGAGCTGAAGCACGAGCTTGTGCTCGGATCTCTCGCAACCCCTGCGCAGGCAGCCCTACCAATCGCTGCTGCAGTTGGCGGCATGGTGCTTCCAGCAGCGCTCTTCGTGCTGCTGAACGCCCACGAAACAGCGAACCTGATCGGCTGGGGTATTCCGATGGCAACCGATATCGCCTTCGCCCTGGCAATCCTCGCCATTTTTGGCCGAGCGCTTCCAGTTGGGGTTCGTGCCTTTCTCCTCACCCTCGCCGTCGTTGATGACCTTGGCGCCATCTTGGTCATCGCACTTGTCTATTCTGGGAGCATTGACATTGCCTCGCTCATTGTTGCCCTATTGGCGTTTGCGGCATATGCGGTGGCGCAACGCCTGCGCCTCACGCACGTGCTTATCTACCTCCCACTGGCGCTCTGTGCCTGGCTTGCGGTGCATAACGCTGGTATCCATCCAACGGTCGCTGGCGTCGTGCTCGGCCTCTTGACGCGGGTCCGAAGAGATCCGCGCGAAGAGCGTGCGCCTGCTGAGCGCGTTTCTCAGCGCCTCCACCCGTTCAGCGCGGGGGTCGCGGTCCCGGCGTTTGCCCTCTTTGCGGCCGCGGTTGATCTCCGCACACTGAGTGGCGCCGCCCAAATCAACTCGCCAATCTTCCTCGGGGTAGTCGTTGGGCTGTTTGTTGGAAAGCCGCTCGGCATCTTGATTACCGCGCGCCTGATGGCGGCACTCGCTGGTGCTCGGCTCCCCAACGGCGTGCAGTGGGTCGACATCGCGATCGTCGGCACCCTCGGAGGGATCGGTTTCACCGTTGCACTACTCATTAGTGAACTCGCGTTTTCAGATCCTGCGTCACTTGGCGCGGCAAAGGTTGGAGTACTCGCAGCATCCTTCATGGCAGCTGCACTTTCTGCCATCGTGCTCCAGGCGCGAACACGTTCGCACAGAACGTCGCGACTTCGAAAGCGCTAATCTCTGCGAATGAATCCGATGCCTGAAACGACGATCGACCAGATGCTCGGACATATGGCGTGGGCGAATGCTGATCTCTTCGGCAAGTTGGCTGCGTTAACTCCCGAGGCGCTCGCGCATACCGCGCCCGGATCTGAGTGGAGCGTTGGAGCGATCGCGCACCACCTCGCAACCGCAGCAGAGAACTATGCTCAGCGGCTCTATGGCGAACCACGTGCAGAGAAGCGCGAACTCCCGGCGAGCGGAGCCGACATCGCGGCACTCGGCGCGGCACTTGCCGCCGCCGATATGCGGCTCAGGGCGGCCGCACCGCTTCCAGGTGCCGAGATCATTCAGTGGATCTCGTTCAGCGGCGAGTCACTCTCGGTACCGCGTTGGGTCCTCATCAACCAGGCGGTGCACCATGCAACCGAGCACCGCGCACAGATTGCTGGTGCGCTCGCGGCACATGGCATCACATCCGTTGACCTTGATGCAATCGATGTTTGGACTTACAACGACGAGCGTTGATTAGCGCCGCGGCAACACAACCGTAAACGTTGAGCCTTCACCGAGACTAGAATTCACCTGGATCGTGCCGCCATGCGCCTCGACGATGTGTCGAGCAATCGAGAGGCCGAGACCGGTGCCGCCTCTCTTTGTGCGCGCCGGGTCGGCGACATAGAAGCGCTCAAACACCCGCTCCAAATCGGCCTGAGAGATTCCGATACCACAATCGGTGATCTCGACCGAACAATGGTCTTGCGAGCTCACGATCTTCACATGTATCGAGGAATCTTGTGGTGAGAACTTAATAGCATTGTGGAGAAGATTTACAAAAACCTGGTTGAGTCGTGTTGCATTGCCCTTGACTGTTGCATCGACGACTGTTGGGCGGGCTAGATCAATTCTTACACCAGATTTTTCAGCGGAAGGCCGAAGACGATTCACTGCAGATCGAACAATGTCAATCACGTTAACGTTCTCATCCCGAATGCCGTCTTCGCCACTCTCAATTCGAGCAAGTTCAAGGAGTTCTGTGATTAGTTCTCCAAGATGTAGTATTTCTGCCTGCATTTGCACAACCCGCGCGCGGAATTTTGGGGAGATGTGTTCCAACTCCCCACTGTCTGCCACGAGAAGCTCTGATAAAAGACTCATTGCTGTCACTGGTGTGCGAAGCTCATGTGATAGATTCTCAGCAAACTCAGTCCGGATCTTACGCAGTCGTGCAACTTCTGAGATGTCCCTAATGACCATCCAAAAGCTTCCTTCGGCAGCGCGAAACAGAGAGACGAGTAATGTCTTCTTCCTCCCGAGAGAGAATTCGCGCCAGCCCGTTGGTTGCGCGAGCGAAGCCGAAAACCGAACGAACTCCTCGATGTTGTTGTCGAGGATTGCTTCAAGCAAGGGGCGACCTTGCATGCCGTGTGCCGGCCGATCAAACAACTCGTGTGCGACGAGGTTTGCAGATTGAACTTCAAGCTGCCTGTCCAAACGGATTACGCCAGTGTCGATGGCGCCAAGCAGGGTAGAGAGGCTTTCACGTGCCTCTTCGGCACGAGCGGTTGCGTCAATAAGCCGCTGGACCGACGCTCGTGATTCTTGCTCGGCAACGCGATTATCAGACTGACGATGCTCGAAAATCCGCCGTTGCTCGATCAGAAACGCGCCGAGTAGGCCGATTGCAGCGCCTAGAACAAGAATAATTAATTCCATAGATACGACTATACTCAACATCAATGACACCTAAGCGAATCTTGGTTGTAGAAGACGAACCAATAATTCGCGCGTCGGTTTTGCAGGCACTTGAGCACGAGGGCTACGCGCTTGGTGAGGCGGTAGATGGCCCAACAGCTCTGGCCGAGTTTCGAAAGCATGCACCAGACTTGATCGTCCTAGACGTAATGCTCCCGGGCATTTCAGGGGTAGAGGTATGCCGCTTGATTCGCGGAGAATCTTCTGTACCCATCATACTTTTGACGGCTCGAGGTTCTGAAGCAGACAAAATACTCGGGCTCGAGGTCGGAGCCGACGACTACATAACAAAGCCGTTCAGTATCCGCGAACTTACTGCACGGATCCGCGCTGTGTTGCGCAGGCTGGAGAAACCTCATATGACGAACACGCTGCTTCGAATCGGGCGAATCAGCGTTGACTTGGCCGGTCATCAAATCTTGAAAGACGGCGGCGCGATTCCAGTCAAACCACAAGTGTTCCGCCTCCTGGCGTTTCTTGTTGAGCATCCTGGCCAGGCGTTCTCGAGGGAGCAACTGTTGATGAACGTCTGGGGCAGTGACTACCCAGGCGAAACACGTACGGTTGATGTGCATATTCACGCTGTTCGTGAGCTCATCGAGAGCGACCCGTCCAATCCAGAAATCCTCGAAACAATTCGAGGAGTCGGATACGTCTTGCGCCCTCCTCGCAATTAACGCTCTATTAACAACGCACGAACACTCTGATAACGAGCGGGCGCCACGTTGGCGGTGCAGGTGGTTTCGTTGGGGCAACTCTGCCCCGCCCGCTGCGTGGAGGTCGCATGGCATTAAAAGGCGCTCGCTTCATTGGCGTATTTGCAATCGTAATCGCGTTGTTGGCCGTTGGTTGTGGGGGTACGGGCGGCACTGCTAGTGCAATCGTGGTGTCGGGGTCGTCAACAGTTGAGCCAATTTCGACTGGTGTTGCCGAGGCATTCGCAAACGAAAATCCCGGTTTCGAGTACACGATCGAAGGACCAGGCACAGGCGACGGGTTCCAGCGCTTCTGTGCCGGAGAGACAGACATTTCTGACGCCTCGCGACTAATCAAAGATGAGGAAAAAGCCATTTGCGACGCCGCAGGAATTGAGTTCATTGCCTTGAAGATTGCCTTTGACGGGTTGTCAGTTCTTACTTCCGCAGACAATTCGGAGATCGCGTGTCTAAATTTTGCGGACCTCTACGCACTTGTCGGCCCGGAATCGGTCGGGTTCAGCAAGTGGAGTGACGCACAAGACCTCGCAGGCGAGCTTGGCTCGCAGACAACCTTCCCCAACGCAAGCCTAGAGATCACCGGTCCCGGTGAGGAGTCAGGCACCTTCGACAGCTTCGTAGAACTTGCACTAAAGTCAGCCGCTGAATCTCGCGGCCAAGAGGTAACGACGCGCGCTGACTACACGGCGTCCTCAAACGACAACGCGATTATCGAGGGCATTGCAGGTAGCAGCTCATCGCTCGGTTGGGTTGGCTTTGCATTTGCGGAAGAAAACGCAGATGTCGTACGAGAGATCCCAATTTCGAAAACTGTAGGTGGAACGTGTGTTGCGCCAACCGCAGAAACGATTTCCAATGGCACATATCCGCTTGCTCGTTCCCTGTACATCTATGTAAACCTCGCAAAAGCTGAAGCGAACCCGACACTCGTGGAATACGTAGATTTCTACCTCGCTGAGGGAACCATTGCGAATGTCCTGGAGGATGTTCCGTACGTGAATCTTCCTGCGGACATGCTCGAAGCGTCCCGTTCTGCCTGGGAAGCTCGCTAACTTAAGGTAAACGTACAATGGGCCAAGCCAAGATTGGCTTGGCCCATTGTTTAGGCTTTAGGCAATGGGCACGGAGGAAGTTGTGGCCGAGCGTGGTAGGGGAATTCATCAAAGCGATCTTTATGGCGATGCTGCCCGAAGTCGCAAAGAATTCCTCATCAAATTCGCATTCTTGCTCGCGGCGTGCGTGACCGTACTAGTCGGAGTGTTGATCATTCAGTCGCTCGTCAGCCAGGCAATCGGGTTTGTGACCCAAATCGATATGACTCAGCTCCTTGGTATTGGCTGGTTCCCGCGACGAGGAATATTTGACGTGCCCACCATCGTACTTGGATCACTCATTGTGACCGGCATCGCAATGTCAATCGCCACACCCATCGGGTTGGCAACTGCAATCTATCTAGCTGAATACGCACGGCCGCGGGTGCGCGACCTTTTGAAGCCTGCGCTTGAAATTCTCTCCGGTATCCCAAGCGTAGTCATCGGATTCTTTGCCTTGACCGCTATCACGCCGAGCTTGATCCAGTCGGTATTTGATGAGGCGGGCACATTTAACTTGGCTGCAGCAGGTATCGGGGTGGGCATCCTCTCGATCCCACTTGTTGCATCAGTTTCTGAAGATGCCATGCGTAGCGTGCCAAATACGATGCGTGAAGCAGCATTCGGGCTAGGTGCACGACGCCTGACGGTGACGGCACGGGTGGTAATTCCCAGCGCGATGTCGGGAATCGTCGCCGCACTCATCCTCGCTTCAAGTCGTGCGATTGGAGAAACGATGGTAGTAGCAGTGGCTGCGGGTTCCCCGCAAACTCGTACGACCAATCCACTTGACCCAGGTGGGACCATGACGTCAGCTATGGTCAGCCTTGCGACCGGTTCAGATCAGGTTACTGGCGCGAATGCTGCCTTCCAGAGTTTGTTCTTCGTCGGCTTGCTGCTGTTCTTGATGACGCTTGGCCTTAACCTTCTCGGCGAATCGTTTGTCCGACGAACGCAGGGTGGCAATCGATGAAACGCTCGATGGGGCGCTCACAGCAAATTGACCTCCGAAGCGCGACCTTCTCTCTTCTCATGCTTGCTAGTTTGCTTTTCACACTCAGCGCATTGTTCGCCCTCCTCATTGATGTGATACTAAGAGGAGCGCCTGTCCTTTTCGAAAGGGGTGGGAACTTCCTTTCCTCATCCTTATCGTCTAGTGCCGCTAGTGCTGGGATTTTTCAGGGGCTGCTTGGAAGCGCAATACTGGTAGCGCTGGTGGCTGCGATTGCATTCCCTCTCGGCATCGCGACGGCTATCTACCTCGAAGAGTACGCGGGCACAAGTATTGTTCCTCGAATTATCCGGGTGAATATCCGCAATCTCTCTGGTGTTCCATCGGTTGTCTATGGGCTGCTCGGCCTGGCGGTGTTTGTCCCACTGTTGGGGCGAAGTGCGCTTGCCGGCGGCGCAACGCTCGCGGTGCTCGTCCTGCCAATCGTGGTGATCACTGCCTCCGAGGCATTGCGTGCGGTCCCCCATTCGCTGCGAGAGGCAGGCTACGGCATCGGCGCATCGCCGTGGGAAGTCACACGCCGCCTCGTGCTTCCGGCCGCAGCTCCAAGCATCCTCACAGGGATGATCTTGGCGCTGACTCGCGCGCTTGGCGAGACGGCACCACTCGTCGTAGCTGGAGCAGTGCTCGGCTCATTCTCCGGAGTGAATGCCGCAAAAATGCTCACTAGCACCTATACGGCGCTACCAGTAATCATCTACGACTGGTCGCGACGTCCACAAGAGGCATTCCGCGAAGATGCCGCCGCAGCTATTATCGTGCTTCTATTCGTTGTACTCACAATTAGCGGCCTTGCTGTCGTTCTTAGAAGGCGCTTCGATGGTCGCCATAGTGCATAATGACGACCTAATGATCACCCAATCTTCGGCAGAAACTTTTCCTGCCGTTAAATCAGTCTTGGAACTGCGCAAGGTTAATTGCTTTTACGGTGCATTTCGGGCAGTCAAAGATATTTCTATCGAGCTGCCAGAACGAGAAATCACCGCACTTATTGGACCTTCAGGATGCGGCAAATCTACGCTTCTTCGCTCGATCAACCGCATGAACGATCTCATTCCCGGAGCTCGCATCTCTGGCGAAATCCTCTACCACGGCGAAAACCTCTACGAAAAAGGCGTCGATCCCGTGGAGGTTCGGCGGCGGATCGGCATGGTATTTCAGAAGGCCAACCCGTTTCCAAAATCTATCTACGAGAACGTTGCGTTTGGTCTACGTATACAAGGGTTCAAGGGCGACCTCGATGAACACGTAGAGGCTAGCCTGCGCCGTGCAGCACTTTGGAACGACGTGAAAGATAAGCTTTCAACTTCCGGTCTGGCCCTTTCTGGCGGTCAGCAACAGCGACTCTGCATCGCTCGGGCTATTGCCACAAATCCAGATGTCATCCTCATGGATGAACCGTGCTCCGCCCTCGATCCTCGTGCAACACTTCAAATTGAAGAATTGATGTTCGAGCTAAAGACGAACTACAGCATCGTTATCGTTACGCATAACATGCAGCAAGCTGCACGTGCATCTGACCACACCGTTTTCTTGAACATGGATGATGATCGGGCTGGATATGTAGTGGAATTCGGGAAAACTGTAGATATTTTCACAAAGCCACAGAATTCAATGACGGAAGATTACGTATCGGGAAGATTTGGTTGAGGGGGTTATTGTGAACGAGAACATCCGAGATAACAATCGCGGGGTCACGAGCCACGGAGTTAGAACGGGATATGACCGTGCGCTAATCGAGATAAAGGATGGCGTATTGCGAATGGGAGCACTCGTTGAAGAGCAGGTCCGCGCTGCTCTCGAATCCCTAGGGAATCACGACTCGCGAGCCGCAAGCGGAGTTATTGAAGAAGATCGCCGCATCAACGAATTGCAGCAAAAAACTACGGCGCTCATTGCAGGTGCGATTGCTACGCAAAATCCCGTAGCAAGAGACCTGAGGTATCTACTCACCCTTGACCACGTCTCATATGAACTGGAACGCATGGGAGACCATGCAGCCTCTGTCGCAAAACAATCACAGCGTTTGGCACCGCTCGCTACACTCCCAGAGGTCGCGCGGGTGACTGAACTTGGACTCATGGTTGCAGATCTGGTTCGAGGGGTAACCCATGCGCTCGTCGATGTTGACGAGCGTGCTGCGCGCCAGGTTGCTGCACGTGACGACGAGGTTGACAATCGGTACCGCAAACTCTTTGAATCTCTGCTAAAGACGATGCGCGACGACTCGAGCAAGGTTGACGCTGGAACGGCAATTCTCTTTGCAGCACACTATCTGGAACGCATCGGAGATCGAGTGACGAACATCGCCGAAGATATTGTCTTCCTGGCCTCTGGAGAAGTCGAGGATCTGAACCCGTAGTTCTAGCGGCGAGGGCTCCTGAGGCGCTCAACGCCAAGATAGAAGAGCGCAACCACGTACCCCGCAATGATGACTTCGGCCACGAGGGTGAGTACCGACGGATAGCCCCACTTCACCACATTGAAGAAGTCATACGGGTAGACACTCGCGATCGCACCACGCGCGAAGGTGTAGATCAGGTAGATGATTGGAATGATAAAGACCTTGAAGGTCTCCTTGAACGTGTAGGTTCCGCGCGGCCCAATTGCCACCCAGACCAGCACGGTCAGGATGGGGGTGATGTAGTGCTCGAAGAGGCTCGTGACTGCATTCCAGCTCTCCGGTGCGTAGTAGGGCGCAATCAAAATATGGAAGAGGATCCCGGCCATCGTGATCATGAGAATGCCTGTGTGGCGCAAGGTGTTGAACCAGCGACCAGTGCGCTCCGGATTGAGGAAGAGCATCGTCAACGTGATGCAGACGATGAGGTTGCTCCAGTTGGTGAAGTAACTGAATGAGTCAAAGACACGACCGACGGAACCTGCCCATCCAGGCTCGCTATGCCCGACGAGGTTCGGGTCAAGTTGCGGTGCCGACGGAACGAGATAGAAAATATTGACTAGCAGCTGTCCGCCGTAGCCGATCCAGGCCGCCACGGCATTGACACCAAATAAAATTCGGGAAGATGTTCGTGCATTGCTCATTAACTGAAACCATAGCAGAAGATTGGCCGGTGAAACCTCAGCAAGCGGATTCCCTACACTCCCTCGTACGCCGCCTTGAGTTGAGCCACAATCAACTTTTTCATCCCCATCATCGCCTGCATGGCGCGCGCCGCACCAGCAGGGTCTGGGCCTCCAAGATAGCGATTCATCTCCCTCGGATTTACCTGCCACGAGAGGCCAAATCGATCTTTGAGCCACCCGCACTGGCCGTGCTCGCCCCCACCGGTGACCAGCCCTTCCCAGAAATGGTCGACCTCTGCCTGGTCTTCACAATCAATTTGAAATGAGACCGCTTCGGTGAACGGGAATTGTGGTCCCCCATTTAGTGCAAGGAACGGCGCCCCTGACAGGTTAAATCGGACGGCGAGCACGCTCCCTTTGGATCCACCATGGTAGGCATCCGGACTCCGTACCACCTCATCAACGGTGCTATCGGGGAAGAGCGAAACATAAAAGTTCGCCGCCTCTTCGGCCTTAGTGTCAAACCAAAGGCAGGGATTCGTTGCAGTCATTGATTCGCACTATACCAATCTGGCCTCCGCCAGGGATCCTGCGTGTGCGAGAATGCATGCGATGAGCACACTACAGCCTCAACGTACGAAGACTGGATTATTAATTATTGACGTTCAAATTGGCGTCATGGCTGCTGCGTATCACCGTAGTGAAGTCATCAGCACGATCGCAGCGCTGCTTACTTCGGCACGACGCTCGGGGGCACCTGTTGTGTGGGTGCAGCATTCCGATGATCAACTCGTCATCAACAGTCCCGGGTGGCAGTACGTACCTGAGCTCGTGCGGCTTGAGGGCGAGCCGCTCGTGCACAAGCGTTACGGTGACTCATTTGAAGGGACCGATCTTGAGTCAATCTTGGCGGCCGCGAGCGTCTCCCGCCTCGTTGTCGTTGGCGCCCAGACCGATGCCTGCATTCGTTCCACCATACACGGCGCGTTTACCCGCGGGTATGACGTAACGCTCGTGAGCGATGCCCACACCACCGAAGACATGACCGATTGGGGTGCGCCGTCGCCCGATGTGATCATTAAGCACACCAACATGTACTGGGGTTTTCAGTCCGCGCCAGGGCGAACGGCTTCGGTACTACCGGCAGTGGAGGTTTCGTTTAGCGAGTAACCAACTCAACGTTTAGTTTGCATGACTGGTTGTGATGCGCGTGGTTGAGAGCATCCGCTAGAGTATTGCGAGAATGAGCACACATGCGAGCCAAGGCGCGATGTATCTTCTCCACATCGACGTACCCTTCGGCATTGCTGGCGCGGCCCGCTAACGCGTCGCCTGCCCAAACATGAGCTGATGACCACCCGATTTCGTCCCGAACTAGAAGGGCTGCGCGGCGTGGCCGTCCTCCTCGTCATTGCCGCTCACGCCGGCGTGGCCTTCCCGGGAGCAGCAATCGGCCCAGACCTCTTCTTCGTACTTTCTGGGTATCTGATTGTCGGTCTACTCCTCCGCCAGCTCGACGCCGGGCATGGACTCAAGCTCGCCGCATTCTACGCTCGACGGCTTCGCCGACTACTCCCACCAGCACTAGTCGCGGTTGTGCTCACCGTCGGTGCGGTAGCGTTCCTCGGTGACCCAGTAGCACTTGAGCGCGCGGCGCTTGACGGGATCAGTGCGCTCACTGGCACCTCAAACGTGCATTTCGCCATCTCACTTCAAGACTATTTCGCCCCACTTGAGCCATCTGTCTTTCTTCCACTCTGGTCACTAGGCGTTGAAGAACAGTTCTGCCTGGTAGTCCCACTCCTAGTCGGACTCGCTTTTCGGGGTGGCGGTCAGCGCGGTGTCGCACTGCTCGTCGGAGCGATCGCGCTCAGCTCAGCACTCGCCGCAGTGCTGCTCACCGCCTCAGATCCAATTTGGGCCTACTACCTCCTTCCATCGCGCGCTTACGCACTCGCGATAGGCGCGCTCCTAGCGCTCGGTGAATCGCGCCTTCTCCGATTTGGCGTCCCGCTCTCGCTCACTGGTCTCACAGCCCTCATCGCGATCCTTACCCTGATCCCAGGCGAAGAGGGATACCCTGGGATTGTTGGCCCACTCGCCGCCCTGGCATCGGCTGCGCTGATCGGCGGAAGCGCATCAGGTGGCCCAGTGGCGTGGGCACTTTCACTCACCCCGTTCCGGCTGGTCGGGCGGATCAGCTACAGTCTCTTCCTCCTCCACTGGCCTTTTCTCGTACTCCCCGTCATGTATGGGATCGAAATGACGCCAGAGGTGATCGCTATCGCGCTCGCCGGTGCGTTCGCAACCGCCACGCTCCTCTACCTGCTCGTTGAACGCCCCTTCCGCGCAGGGTTCTTGCTCGGAGAGATGCCCGGCCAGGTACTACCGCGAGTTGGTGTTCTCGGGGGTACGGTGCTGATTGCGCTCGTTGTGATCATGACTCCAGCAATGGGAGCGGCTGAGGACCCGACCCCAAGTCCAATCGCTATCGCCTCCCCTGACCCTGTGGTCTCGCCAAGCACACGTCCAACTGAGTTCGTGCCGATTGCAATCGACGGGACGAGCCGTCACCAGCTGGCTGGCCCGTTGCCGGCCGACCTTCACCCAGCCATCGAACGTGCGGCGCGTGACGCCGACGATGTCGTCCCTTCAGGCTGCGGCCTCACCGACGCAGGAACGAACGCGAAGACTTGCGTCTACGGAACGGCCGGCGGCCCTCGCATCGCGATCGTCGGGACGAGCCATGCCGCCCACTGGGTTCCGGCACTTGAAGCGATTGCTGCTGAGACTGGCTGGGAGATCAACCCATATGTGAAGACCAACTGCCCGTTTGTCAACTACGAGGTTTTCTCCGAGCGGCTCGGTCGTACATTCACGGAATGCACCGCCTGGCGTGAGAATGTGATCAAGTCGCTCAATGCTTCTCCGCCAGTGCTGGTCATCATTGCCTCGTCGCGCCACAACGATCCGAACGGTCGGGTAAACACGCTCTCCGAGGCGGCCGACGCGGTCGCGGCGATGACGGACCGACTCATCGCACCAGTCGTCATCTTTGCCGACAATCCATATAGCCAGATAGACCTCCCGTCCTGTCTTGCGCGAAACCGCGACGAGATATCGCCATGCGTCGCCCCGCGTGCGGATACCGTCTACGCGTGGGGGACAAAGCGTGACCTTCTCCTCGCCTCTCGACACCGCATGACCGTTTTTGATTTCACCCCGTCGCTCTGTCCGGGGCACCGCTGTGCTCCGGTGATTGACGGAATCGTCGTCTACCATGACCACCACCACCTAACAACCACATTCGCTCGGCACCTCGCTTCGGCACTCGCGGCACGGCTCATTCCGTATGTTGACGCTCTCCTGCCTTCTTCCCCATAAACCCTCAGGTGCCGATAACCGAAGATTGCCCAACACTGATGAGGGGATCAGCTGCACCATAGCGGCGCGCACTGCAGCAACACGACGGCCCCGCGTCGCCGCGGGGCCGTCGAGGAATCCAAGATCAGCGCGCTACGGTCGTGTTGGCTCCGTTGTCGGCAACGTCTTGACCTCGCCTCCAATGGTCGCGCGCAGCAGCTCCGCGCCGTTCGCGTCTCGGGCAACCAGCTCGGTGGCGCTGTCGGCGAGCGACTGCGGCAGCCAGAGTCCGTAGCGACCCTCGACGACCGTCGCGCTCACGCCGTCGAGTCCGACGACCTCGACACTGGTGGCGCCCTCGGGGGCATTGCCGATGATCACGCTGACCGTCTGGTTCTCGTACTCAGTGCTGCCCGCCGCCTCGATGAACGGCTTGAACCCAGGGACGGTGTTCCCGGAGATGCGGACTCCGGCCTCGACGCTGTCGCCGTCGACCTGCACCAGGCAGTAGCCGTAGAACTCCTCGTTCCCGTAGATCGCAACGCCGCCATTGCCGAAGAGTTCGAGGCTCTTCAACTCAAGATCCCTTCCACTGGCGCCGTCGATCGGTGCGGTGCAGGCGGCATCGGCCGCCGCCATCTGCGCCTCGGTCGCCATCACCCCGTTCGGGCTGAACGCCAACGTGTTCTGTGCGCCGAAACTCCCCGCCAGCAGGATCCCTGCCAGCGCGGCCGCTCCCACCACGCCGAATCCGATGATGCGCGGCCGCGCCGCGCCCCTCTGTCTGTCGCTCATGAGTGCGATCTCCTTCAATCGCTCCAGTTGCGCCGGGGTTCGGGTCCAGCCCTCTCCGACGGCGAGCGGATCGGCCGCTTCGAGCCGACGCTGCAGTTCATCGTTCATCTCGAGCCTCCTTTCGCTCAACACTCTCTTCCTGTCTGGCCACCAGTGGATTCTTACTCCGCTCCTTGTCGTCGGCGCGCAGCTCGTCGCGGAGCCGCGCCTTCGCACGGTGGAGGCGCACTCCTGCGGCGTTCGCTGAGATCCCGAGCACCTGGGCGATCTCGCCCAGGGTCAGCTGCTCCCAGGCGAAGAGCCGGAGGATCTCGCGGTCGTCGGCACGCAACCGCCCCAGCGCTTCATCCAGCTCACCATCCCCGCCGCTCGGCTCGGGACCGGGATCGACGCCGGGCGTCAGGAGGGCGAGCTTCGCCAGGAGCCGCGCTGCACGCCCGTTCGCCCGGCGGTGGTTGGCCAGCACACGTCGCGCGACCCCGATCGCCCAGGGGATCTCGCCGCCCACGGGAACGGCGTCGATGCGTCTCCAGAGGGTAACCAGCACCTCGACATGAAGGTCCTCGACCGCCTCAGGCTGCGCTCGCCGTGAGAGATAGCGCAGCACCGGTTCGGCAACTGCGGCGTGCACGGCCTCGAACCTTGCGGCGTCTGCAGACACACTCATCGCATCCGTATCATGTCCGGCCCCGCCTGGTTTCTTACAAGTGAGCCCCTCGTCCATTCACGCCCGCTGCGAGCCTCCGGTAATCGGGCAGCTAGCTCTTTCGACGATAGTCGCGCACAATCACTATGCTGGCTGCCGCAGACAACAGGACTGGTAAGACTGCATAGGCCGCGGCGCTCTGGGCACCAGTTACCACGACACCGACGAGCCACAGAAACGGTGATCCCGCAAGCACCACACAGATCCACAGTGCAGCGGCTCCGCTCGCGGACGGCAAGCGCGTCAGCCGATTCGTCGAGAGTACCAGCGCCGAACAGCCGAGGGCGATCCCGTAGGCGAGGAGCAGGGGGCTCATCTGGTTCCCCTGGACTGCGCCGACCAGATAGCCGCCGCACAAGAGCAACGACCCGGCGCCTACCGTGCCGAACCATCCTCGAGCCAATACGAGCGACATCTCGCACTCTCCCTTCCGAAGGCGAGTCTACCCATGCCTGTCGCTCCGCTACAATCCCACTCCAGCGCCGATGTAGCTCAGTGGTAGAGCAGCTGTTTCGTAACCAGGTGATGAGCACGAATGTCGCCCTTTTCGTGCGTAAAACAGCTGCTTTCTTGTGCGTGGTCAGTAAGTGGTCAGTAAAGCGGTTGTCGTCAGTGCACCTCTTGCTTGAGCTCTTGAATAACCTCGTCAATGTCCAACAACGTTTCGTAAAGCTCTACGCGAAGCAACATCTCTCGCTCGTTTGGACTCAGGTCTGGCAGCCCAGAGTGAGTCCAGCAGTCAACCGGCGTGAAGCCACCTGGTCCTACGAGGGCCGTATTGACGGTGGCCGAGCCATTCCACGCGGAGATGACTAACTCATCCGCATATCCAAGCTCCTGAACTACGACGAGTTGCGCACAGTCCACAAACCGCAGTAGTTCTGACAGTGCCTC
>JBJSXZ010000071.1:0-2812 GCA_046086645.1 Candidatus Limnocylindrus sp. | reverse complement strand
ATCTCAGTCATGAAGCGCTCGGCAACCCTCGTCTTCCTTATGCTGGCTGCGAGCATGGGTGCCGCCCCTGCCGCGGTGCGGGCGAATGGCTTTCCGCTGCAGGTCGACACCTGGGTCGCGGCGTCCACATCGGGCGCCGTTGCGAACGGGAGCACCGCGGGGAGTTCGTGCAGCGACCCGGGGTTTGTTGCCGACGGTACCGACGACGATGTGGAGATCGGCTACGCCTTCCAAGATGTGCTGCCTGGCGGCACCGTACATCTGTGCGCTGGCACCTACAACCTCACCAGCGAGATCGTGCACAACGATGAGGTGACGATCGTTGGGGCGGGGAAGGGCCGCACCTTCGTGATTGGCACGGCTGAGTTTGACGAGAGCGGCGCTTTTGTGGGGAGTGACGGGAACGCCTTCCTCTTTGGTACCGATATGACGATGCGCGGTCTCACCGTTCGCGGCTTCTGGAGTGCCTACGGTGCGGTCTACGGCGATTCGCTCACGGCGCGTAACGTGAGGTTTGATTACAACGGGAATTATTCTGACGACGGCGGCGCGGTTTGGGTGGGCGATGTGACCGTTCGCGACTCCGTGTTTGCGCATAATTACTCTGAGCTAAACGGGGGAGCTATCGCATCGTCTCGCACCGTTGCGATTCGCACGCGCTTCACCAAGAACGAAGCTGTTGAGCATGGTGGTGCTGTCGACGTTGCCGTGGCGGTAAATTCGAGTCGTTTCGTTGACTGCACGTTTACGCGAAATCGCGCCGGAATCCAAGGTGGTGCGCTCTTCTCCCATACGAATTCTATCGTTAGCATTCGGCGAAGCACCTTCCTGCGCAATCGCTCGGTCTCTCACGGTGGGGCGGCTCGGTTCTATGAGAGCACCGTGCGCGTGGTCAACTCACGCTTTGAGCGCAATCGCGCATCTGATGCTGGCGGAGCATTTGACGCCTACCTCGGCAGGCTTCGCGTGAACGGGAGCACGTTCGTGCGCAATCGCGCCGCGTCAAACGGCGGGGGTGCTGTGAGCTGGGAGCAGGATCGCCTCATCGTGCGTCGCTCATCGTTTTACTTCAATCGGTCAGGAGCGCGTGGTGGTGGGCTCATCGTTAACGACGTGGTGGAACCAGCACGGGTGGAGTACTCAACGTTCGTTGAGAATCACGGCCGGTGGGGTGGCGGATTAGCGCTGACAGGGGGAGCACCACTCCATGTACGGGGCAACGCCTTCACGAGCAACTCGTCGCCAGCTGGTGGAGCGATCTTCTTATATACCTGTGGCCCAACGCTCAATCGAGACCAGGCACGGCGGGTGAGACGCAGTAATACGTACTCAGAGAACCGTTCGCGTGGCGAGCACCCAAAGGTATTGGCCGACATCGTTCCCTGTTGATCCGCACCTCAGCGAGGGGGTTCGTGCACGCTCCGCTACCCTGAAGCGATGACGATGCGCGTGGCGCTCCTTGGAGCGGGAACCGTTGGCGGGGCGGTGGCGAAGGTGCTTGCCGCTGAGCACGAGGCCTGGGGGGTCACCCTCGCCGGGATCGCCGTGCGCGATCTCGCCAAGGCACGTGCGGCGGGCCTCGATCGCCTTGCACCACTCACGACTGATCCTGCGGGACTTGCCGCATCGTCTGACGTTGACCTTGTCGTTGAGTTAATGGGCGGGCTCGATCCTGCGCTTGTAGTTGTGGAGGGTGCGCTCAAGGCGGGTCGACCGGTGGTGACGGCGAACAAGTTGCTCCTCGCAACGTTTGGCGCGCGACTCGAAGCACTGGCGCGCGCGTCGGGTGCAGCGCTGCGCTTTGAATCGGCGGTCGCGGCGGGGGTGCCGGTGATCGGCGTCATCGCGCGTGATCTTTCGGCGAACGAGATCCTGTCGATTCGCGGCATCATCACCGGCACCACGAACTACATCCTCACGAAGATGGAGAGCGAGGGCTGGTCGTACGAGCGGGCGCTCGATGAGGCACAGAAGATCGGCTACGCCGAGGCCAACCCGAAGAGCGATGTTGAAGGCGAAGATGCGGCGGCGAAGCTCGTCATCTTGGCGCGCCTCGCCTCGGGTGCATGGCCGGCGCTCTCGCACGTGCAACTCGATGATGCGCCGGGGATCATCGGCGTCACGCCCGCGCAGATCGCCGGCGCCGCGTCGCGTGGCGCGCGCCTGCGCATGCTCGCGAGTTGGGAGAATGGCGGCGACGATGCAACAAAGGATCGCCTTGCCGTACGCGTTGCCGAGGTGCCCGCCGATTCGCGCCTCGGCACCACGGTAGGTGTCAACCTTATTGTCATCTCGGGCGACCTGATCGGCGACCTCACCCTCGCCGGCGCCGGTGCTGGCCCTGGCTCGACCGCATCGGGCGTGCTGAATGACCTGTTGGCAATTGCGCGCGGCGAGGGATCGTCGTGGGGCGACCTGCCACCCGCGGGCGATGCGCCAGCACCAGGCTGGGTGCGCGCCGCCAAGAAGGGGCGTTGATGCGCGGCGTCTTGCGCCTGCCGTATCCGACTAACTGGATGCTCGGCGTTGCCGACACGGCGGCGATTGCTGAACGCGGCGTTGCGCTGGCGCATGCACAGGGCGGCGGTGAGGTGCGCACACTCGTCGCAACGGGCGCCTCGATCGCATCGCTTGGCCGCGCGACACCGCTGGAGTGGCTGCTCAACCTGCTGCGGCACGTCAATACCGACCAGGCGGCAGACCTGGTGGTGTACGAGGCGGCACGCGTTGCGGGGCGCACGATCGTTGCGGTGCATGCGCTCGGCAGCACCCAGCGCAGCAATCTTGCGGCAGCGTGGCGTGTCGCCGGCAT
>JBJSXZ010000070.1:0-1215 GCA_046086645.1 Candidatus Limnocylindrus sp. | reverse complement strand
AGCATTGAAGCTCTCTATGAAGCCGTTCTCCCAGGGACTGCCGGGCTCGATGTAGGCGGTCCTGGCCCCGACGGCGGCGATCCAGCCACGCACCGATGACGCCACGAACTCCGGGCCATTGTCCGATCGAACATGCTCGGGTACGCCCCGCAACAGGAACAGGTCGGACAGCACATCGATCACGTCGACCGCCTTGAGCCGCCGCGCGACCCGGATGGCCAGGCTCTCGTGAGTGAACTCGTCGAGCACGGTGAGCATGCGATACTTCCGGCCATCGTGCGTGCGATCCTCGACGAAGTCGTAGGACCAGACGTGATTGGGCCGCTCCGCCCGCAGGCGGATGCACGAGCCGTCGTTGAGCCAAAGACGGCCCCGTTTGGGCTGCTTGTGGGGAACCTTCAGCCCCTCGCGTCGCCAGATCCGCTCGACCCGCTTGTCGTTGACCCGCCACCCCGCCTGCCGGAGCAGCCCGGCGATCTTGCGGTAGCCGTAGCGGCCATACCGACAGGCCAGCTCGACGATATCGGCCGTAAGCCGTTCCTCGTCGGCAGGGCCGTGCGGGACCTTGCGCTGCGTCGAGCGATGCTGCCCGAGCACCGTGCAGACACGGCGCTCGGACACCTCGATCTGTTGCCGGACGTGCTCGATGCACGCCCGCCGACGCGCGGGGCTTAGAAGTTTCCCCGGGCGGCCTCGGCCAGGATCATCTTGTCCAGCGTCAAGTCGGACACTGCCCGCCGCAACCGGGTGTTCTCTGCCTCGAGGTCCTTCAGCCGCTTCACCTGGTCGGTCTTCAACCCACCGTACTCACGCCGCCAGCGGAAGTACGTCGTCTCCGTGACCCCGATCTGGCGGACCGCCTCCGACGTGCTCTGACCCTGCGACACCAGAACGTCGACCTGCCTAAGCTTCGCGACAATCTCTTCTGGCTTGTAATGCTTCCTTGCCATCTCGATCCTCCTTGCAAAACACTCAAACTCTCAAGGTGGACCAATTCAATGGGGGTGGATCAAGCGCACCCCGCATCAGCCAGTCGGTCACAATCACCAGAGACCTGTCCCCGGCACCATGAGGTGCCGCTCCCGGACGATACTCAAGCGCCACAGCCAATCGATGTCAAAGCCCTTGCCGCCCGGACTGCTCATACGCGCTCGATGTAGGGGATGGGAATCCTGCCCGAAAGCAGGAAGCAGTCGTCGAGATAGACCAGCGACG
>JBJSXZ010000069.1:0-1655 GCA_046086645.1 Candidatus Limnocylindrus sp. | reverse complement strand
TGCCCGAGGGGAACAAGGTCAAGACCGAGTACAACGAGCGCGGGCTGGTGAAGAAGGTGATCCGGGGCGAGACCTCGGGCGTGGCGAGCGACCGCGAGTACTTCTACGATGACAACGGGAACCTCATCGAGGAGGAGAACGGCCGCAACTACGACACGACCCACACCTACGACATGTTCGACAGGAGGACCCGCTCCACAAACGCCCAGAGCCACTACACCGAGTGGACGCTCGACAAGAAGGGCCAGGCGACGGAGATCGCGCGCAAGGACAGCTCGAACAACGTGCTCCTGAAGCAGGAGCGGTTCTACGACGAGCGCGGGCGGCTCTGGAAGACCGAGGACCTGCACAAGGACCCGAGCGCGACCTACTCCGACGCCGTGACCACGATCACGCGCTACAAGACCGGCCACGTGAGCACGGTGACCGACGCGCGCAGCAAGGTCACGACCGCGACCTACGACAACGCCTGGCGTCGGACGAAGGTGACGGACCACGCCGGGAACTTCACCGAGTGGACGCTGGACGACAACGGCAACCCGACTGCCTGGACGATCCACGACGAGGACGGTGCCAGCGACGTCGAGCACGACTACGAGGCGACCTACGATGGGCTGGGGCGACGCGTGACGACGGTGGAGATCGACCGGACCAACGGCGCCAACACCTACACCACGACGAACGGCTACGACAGCCGCTCGAATCTGGTGTGGCAAGTGAACGCCGAGGGGAACCCGACGCGCTGGGTCTACGACGGCCTCTCGCGCCTGCGTGACCGGGACGTGGCCCTGACGGTGGGGAGCCCGATCACGAACTTCACGAGATTCATCTGCACGCACTGGGACTTCGACAAGAACGACCGGCTGACCGTCCACGAGGACGACGCCGACAACCAGACGACCTGGGCTTACGACGCCTGCGACCGCGCCACGACGATGACCTACCCGGACTCGACGACGGTGGCGTACACGTACGACGCCGAGGACAACGTGACGCAGACGATCGATGCCATCGGGAACGACATCGATGACACCTACGACAGCCTGAACCGCCGGACGGCCCGGACCGTGACCCGTGCCTCGGGGGTGCTGGACACCACGACCGAGACCTTCACCTACGACGCGGCCGACCGGCTCCTGACCGCCGAGGACGACGACTACGACGTCGAGTTCACCTATGGGGTCCTGGGCCTTGGAAGCAACGTCTACGAGGAGAAGCAGGCCTACGGGACCGGGACGGCCTACCTGAAGACCGTGACCAAGAAGTACGACGCGGTGGGCAACAAGACGAGCGAGGTCTACCCCTCCTCCCTGGCCCTGACGTATACTTGGACGGACGTGAACCAGGTCGACACCATCACGGACGGCACGAACACGCTGGCGGACTACGCCTACGCGGGCCTGCGCAGGAAGCAGCTCGTGCTCGGCAACAACAGCCAGACCCACTTCACCTACGGCGGCTTCCGTGGCGAGGTGACCACGATCGACCACCAGGACAACAGCGGGAACAGCCTGCTCAAGCTCGACTACGGCTACAACAAGCTCCACGACCGGACCTTCGAGCGCTACGGGTCCTCGGGCCAGCCGGGCGACGCCTTCGAGTACGACAAGGCCCGTCGCCTGACCGTGGCGTGGATGGGGTCGAGCACGCCGTCG
>JBJSXZ010000068.1:0-7754 GCA_046086645.1 Candidatus Limnocylindrus sp. | reverse complement strand
CAGAGTCCAACGATCCCCTTATACCGGCTCGGATCCACCGCACAGAGCTGCGTGAAGATGCCTATCTCCACAGCAGTCCCATCGTCAACTTGGGTTCCATCGAGCCAGGCGAGTACGAGATTGGCGGAGCGGATCCCCGCGAGGTCGGTTGCATAGACCCCAGCGGCATTCAGCCCCTCAAGCTCAACAAACTGCTCGTGCGGTACGAAGACTTCGACTCCCGCAGCGCGAAGGCGAGCGGCAATCCCGCTCAGTTGACCACGCTCCCCCTCATTAAAAAGGGGTCCGGCGAGGTAGATCTTCATGCCCGCAGTATCGCCGATCTCCGCCCGCAACGTCTACGGCCATGCAACGTAGACTAGGCCTCAGTCAGGATGCGCACGCATCCACTGAACGTTGAGAGGGGGTTACCGATGGGCGAGAAGGTCGAAATCAAGGTTCGTGACAACGGGTCACTTCGCATTGCAGGCGACTTCGCCATCGTCGATGTTGACGGGAACGAGATTCCGCATGAGGGCGATATCGCTGCCCTCTGCCGTTGTGGCCGTTCGGCGAACAAGCCGTTCTGCGATGGCTCGCATAAGGAGCGCTTCGAGAGCGTCGTTCGCGCACCCCAGCAGGGCTAACGCGCGATTACCGTAACGCGGCGCGGCCGCGGATCAGTGCTGCGACAGGGAGTGCAATCATCGCTGCCCCGAGCAGACCGAGCGCCGTATAACTTGCAACCGCAACCACCACACCCGAGCTCAACGCTGCCGCTGCAGCAGAACTCCAGATCAGCGCATCTGCGGCGCCTTGCAGACGCGCGCGCTCAGCACCGTGGAGCCCTTCCGTAAGAAGTGCGGAGCCGGAAACAAAGCCGAGGTTCCAACCCCAGCCGAGTAAGAAGAGGGCGATGAAAAGGAGTGTGCCGCCATCTGGTGGCGCAACGGCGGCGAGCACCGACGAGAAGGCAAGGATGGCCAGCCCCGCAAGGATGACGGTTGGTGTTCCGAAGCGACCAGCAAGGCGGCCAGAAATTGGCGAGAGGGCGAACATCCCAAAGGTGTGACCGCTAATGACGAGGCCCACCGCGTCGAGCCCGTGACCATGTTCGGCCATGTGAAGGGGTGTCATCGTCATCACGAGGACCATCACCACCTGGCCGATCACGAGCGCGACAAGCGCGGCGAACACGCGCGGCCGCAGTAACATCGCCGTCACCGACTTTTTTGCTGCATGTCCCCCGCGCTCCACTGCCGGTGCAAGGCTCGCCGGGTCGGGGCGCAAGAAGAGGAGGGTAAGCAGCGCGGCTGCACCCACGAAGAAGAAGGCGATCCCATATGGACCGGCGAGTCGAGAGATGTGCAGTGCGCTCGCAGCATCGCCAGCCAGCGTCACAAGGTTCGGCCCAACGACCGCGCCAAGGGTAGACCCCCACACAACGAGTCCGATCGCTGTGGCGCGGCGTGTCTCAACATACATATCGGCCGCGGTGTAGCGCGACAACTGGTTGGCCGCATTGGCAAAGCCCATCGCCACAGTGGCGAGGAGGAAGAGTGGGAACGTTGAAGAAATGACGGCGATCCCTGCAACGAGTGTCCCCGTTGCGCCTATGCAATAGCCGAGCACGAGTCCCGCACGGCGCCCAGCCTGTGCCATGAAGCGGGAGAGGAGCTGCGAAGCGCCGGCAGAGCCGAGCACGATCGCTGCGCCGGGGAGGCCGGCTAGCGCCGAACCACCCGAGAGGTCTTTTGCGACAATCGTCGCAATAGTAATGACTGCGATATAGCCAGTGCTCCCGAGGCCAACGCCAGCCACAAGAATCCCTTGCAGGCGGCGACGATCTGCGTCGCGCTGTGTACTCATGCTCCCCCTCAAGTCTTCTTGCTGCAACTGCGTGCACGGAGGATAGCCGAGGGGTAGGCTCCCCCCATGGCAGGCGCGCGATCAAGCACAACACCTGAGCCGGCGCACGCCGTCGCCTGGCACGACGACGCACCAGACCCGACGCAGTTCACGACGCCATCAGGTACGCCCCTCCCCGCGCAGGTCGACTGGCTCATCGTCGGCGGTGGGTATGCCGGACTCTCCGCAGCACGGCGAGCGGCCGAGCGCGGTGCACGCGTCCTCCTGGTCGACAAGGGCGCCCTGCGCGATGGCGCGAGCAGCAGGAACGGCGGCATGGTCCACGTTGGCTTTGGGGCATCGCTTGCGGCGATTGAGAAGCGCTTTGGCAGTGACGGCGCACGGGCTTGGCTCAATCTGAGTCGCGCTGCGGTTGCACGCGTCGCACATCTTGCGAGCGAAGATCCAACAGGACTCCGCGCAACAACGGGCATCGACGCTGGCTGGAGTGGTGCGGGCCATGTTGAGTTGGCGCGATCGGCTCGCGGCGCCGCAGAGCTGCAAGCAGACGCGGCACTGCGTGCAGCAGCAGGGCTCCCCGTGCGCATCCTCGACAGGGCAGCGACTGCAACACTCACCAAGAGCACGGCCTTTGCCGGTGCCCTTGCGGTAGCAGAGGGGGGCGGCGTGCAGCCAGCACGCCTCCAAGCGGCGATGGCGTCGGCGGCACAGCTGGCGGGTGTCGATCTGCGTGAGCATGTCGCGGTGCAGCGCGTCACGCGCACGAAGCATGGGTTTTCCGTAACGACGAGTGCGGGCGAGATTCGCGCCGAGGGAATCTTTGCCGGAGTCAACGGATATGCAGATGCCGCCTTCCCTGCGCTGCGTCGACGCGCGATTCCAGTCGGGAGTTTCATGATTGCAACCGCTCCGCTCGACCCTGCGACGCTGGCCACTGTTGCCGGTGCAGGCGAGATGCGCTTCGACACGCGAAATTTCCTCTCCTACTGGCGGCCGACACCCGATGGTCGAATCGCGTTTGGCGGACGAACTTCATTCTGGCCCGACTCATTCGACCGGATCGCGCGACAACTACGAACCCGCATGGTAGAGATCCATCCCGAACTAGCTGAAGTGGCGGTCACCCACGCATGGGGCGGACGCCTCGCCTTCGCCTTCGACCGGCTCCCGCGCATCGCACGACTCAACGGTGTCACGCATGTCGCAGGCTGCGCCGGCTCGGGCGTCGCCCTGATGACGCACTTGGCAGAGGCGGCGATGGATTGGGAACTGGGCGGCCCTATGCCACTTGCAGCCGAGCTGCCGTGGAGTCCGGTTCCACTGCCGTACGAGGGCTTCCCGTGGTTCCTGCCACTCGCCGGTGTCGGGTTTGCGATTGAGGATGCTCTGAGTGAACGCTAGGTTCTACAAACTTGCCACCACATGAAAGCTACCTTCGTGACGCGCTAGAGAGAAACGATATTTCCCTGGTGATACGAACCTTTCGCGGTGCCCTGCAGCACGTGCACTCTGCCAGCACCCATAACGAACCATTCGCGGCTTTCGCCGAACCGCACAAGTGCCGTCATGTCTTCAATCCCAATCACGGTGGCACTGGCAGGCGACGCGCCGAATGCCCAGCCGAACATGCGACGAAAATGTGGAATAACCCGCACTCCGGGAAGCAGATTGAGCCCAGGCGTTGGAGCGCCCGCAGAAAATCGAAAGCTTGAAACTTCGTCTCCCAAGATCATCGCGCCTGCACTGCAACCCGCAAGTGCGCCACCACTTCGCCAATGTGCCGCGATTGCTCGTCCTACGCGTGTCCCCACCAGCGTCTCGGCAAGATAGCGCGGGTCACCGCCAGACAGGTAGACGAGTCCCGCGCTGTCAAGCTGCGCAGCGAGCGATTCATCATCTGCATCCTTCCGATTGAGTACCGGGAGAAAAATTGTCCTAACCCCAAGCCGATCTCCTTGGCTGGCGCCGAGGTCACGCCAATAGTTGAGACGCGCGTCACCCTCTCGCCCCGCCGCCGTGGGCAGCTGAACGTATGTGCGTGGCTTACCTCGACGAACCGCGTCGTCGATGAGTGCTGCCTCAACCTCGGCCATTCCTTGGAGATATTCACCAGAACCGACCAGTGCGATCGCACCGCCCATGGCTGATCGAATGTGAGGCTCTATGCCCCGTTGAAATAGGCGATAAGAAACCCAGCGATGGTGAGGTTAATTGCGTCGTTCGCTGTCTCAATGATCCAGACCTTGAAGTTCTCGCCTCCGAAGAGCCGATGGCTGAGCGAAGCGAACGCCGCTATGCCTACACCAAGTGCGAGGCCGACACCCGCGCCGTCAATCGTCGTAAAGCTTGGGTTTAGGCTCTGCAGTGAGGTGATCACGAGTCCGAGCGTTACAGTTTGCACTGCAACACCGACGAACGTACCGCCGAACAAGATTGCGGGATTATGATCCTCACGGAGGCGACCAGAGGCGATACCGCGTGCCTTCATCCAGATCGGGTAGAAGGTTTTTGGACCGAACCAGAGGGCACCGCTGGCGACCGACACGATCGTCGCAACCAGCACGCCGACAAAATTCAAACCAGCAACTGTCATGCTGACACTATAGAACATCGGCGAGGAAATATGCACATCTGCGGTGCTAGGTGCACTTACGACAGGTGGCGAATCGTCAAAACTTGTAGCTCAACCGCTTCCCATCTTGGGCATTTTGCCGACGAAGTCTCTGTCGGCGTCGGTGCATGATGGCCGTTAGCTCCTGCGCGGTCGAGACAAGGCGGCCTCCGTTGTTGCTAGAGCATCGGTTGACCAGAGAGCCCAGAGGACGAGGATCGGCTGGAAGAAGAGACGTATCGCCCGCGCGCCATCCGAGTTCAATCCGAAGGCGTCGATCCCGTTGACAAACTGGTTGATATTGCCAGGGAAGATCGCGACGAATAAGAGCGCCACCGCAAGACCAACACGCCTACGGAAGCGCCAGAGGGTGATGAGTGCCAAGCCGAGCAGGATCTCCACGATCCCGGAGCTGATCACCACGAAGTCTGGGTCGAGCGGCAGCCAGGTGGGGACCTGCGCCTGGAACTCCAGGCGACTCACCGTCAGGTGGCTCACGCCAGCAGAAATGAGGAAGATGCCGAGCCCGACCTGGCTCGCGTGCCTCCCCCAGTGCAGCGCGGTGTGGATCACGGTCGTGCCAATCTCATCGATCCACTCTACAAGCCTACGCAACGAGTCACGATCTGCGAAGGCAGTTCACGTAAAAAGTTGAGGAAGCCAGCCCCCGAAGGGACCAGCCTCCTCACCATGCACCATGGTTTGCTCGCCGTGCGAGCGCGTGCAATTGCTAGCCGATCAAGCCGAGCTTGAGGGCGAAATAGACCACGTAGGCTCCAATCGCAACCCAGAGCAGTGGCTTCACCTCGCCCGCCTCACCCTTGGCCGCCTTGAGCAGACCGTAGGTGATGAAGCCGGCGCCGATGCCATCGGTGATCGAGTACGCGAGCGGCATGATGATCAACGTGGCAAGGATTGGGAAACCCTCGCTCGTGTCCGACCACTTCACATCGCGGATCGACTGGAACATGAGATAGCCAACGACCACGAGCGCTGGTGCCGTTGCGGCTGCTGGGATGATCTGGGCAATCGGCGCGACAATCAGTGCTGCGAGGAAGAGGAGCCCGGTGACAACGCTGGTCAATCCCGTGCGGCCACCCTCTTCAATGCCGGCGGCTGACTCAATGTAGGTCGTGTTCGACGAGACGCCGAACAGGCCACCAACGCCAGCAGCAATCGAGTCGACGAGCAATACCTTGTCGGATCCGGGCAACTGACCCTTCTTGTCAAGCATCCCACCACGCTCACCGAGTCCAACGATGGTCCCAGCCGTGTCGAAGAAGTCGCTCAACATGATTGTGAATACAGCGAGTGCAACAGAGACGACACCGACGCCGTTCGACCAGACCGAGGTCAGTGAGCCGAGGGCTGCACCGATTCCGGCAAAGTTGTTTGCGTCCAGCGGGCTTACGAGTGATGCTGGAATCGAGGTCACGCTGACAGCGAGCGCAACAAGCGTTGCAGCGCTAATGGCGATGAGGAGCGCACCTGGAAGTGGCCCCTTCTTGCGACCGATCAGCACCAGCGCAATGACGAGTCCTGCGCCAAAGACGGCAAGGGTCGCCATTGGCGTCGTGCCGAAGCCGAGCGTGAGCGGCACCGTTGGCGCTGGCGACTTCACGATGATACCGCCCTCGAAGAGGCCGATCATCAAAAGGAAGAGTCCAATGCCTACAGCGATTGCACGCTTCAGGCTGAGGGGAATTGCTTCAAGGATTGCCTTGCGGAATCCCGTCAAGACGAGGATTGTGATGATCACGCCCTCCCAGACGATGACCGCCATAGCCTCTTCCCAGCTGAGGCCTTTCCCCGCGATCAGGTCGAAGGCGACAACCGCGTTCAGGCCCATGCCTGCGGCGAGTGCGAATGGATAGTTTGCGATCATCCCCATCGCGATCGTGAGGATCCCTGCGGCGAGTGCGGTACAGGCCGCAACGGCAACAGCGCCAGGAGCTCCCGAGCCGGTGAGCGCGCCGTTCGCGCTCGAGACATAGAGCGGATTGACGAAGACGATGTACCCCATGACCAAGAACGTGGTGATCCCGGCGCGGACTTCGGTCCCGACCGTGGTCCCCCGCTTCTTGAGCTCAAAGTACGAGGCGATGCTTGCCATGTAGTCCTCCCTCGTTGACCGAAGAGTCGGTCGGTCGACCGGAACCTCGCGCCGAACAGCCTCCGCGCTGAGACGGGCGGCCACCACGTGGCCTGCGAGAGCCAAGCAGATCCTACGCGAGATCGCATGGTGAAAAAGCCTCAAAACAGGGCAAAATGACACGATTGGCTCATGTTTTTTCGTGCAGGTGCACAAGTCTCAACGTCACCGAGAGGGGAGCCGAGGGTGGTTGGTGGCCCCGGCAGGAGTCGAACCTGCGACCAACTGCTTAGAAGGCAGCTGCTCTAATCCACTGAGCTACGGGGCCCGCGTCCCCTAGAATAGAGCCATGAAGGCAATGTATGACAGTACCGAGCTCGCCTCAATGGATCCGCTCGTGCTCATGAAGAACCTTGACCACTGCCGTATGACCTCGCGGCGCCTCTCCTACATCCTCCAGCAGCAGGTCCACCTCTACACCCCCGAGGCGAACAAGGTGCGCGACGAGATCGACCACTATGTGGAGGCCGAGCGCCAGATTGAGGCCGAGATGGCCCGGCGGAAGATTCGCGCCTAGCTCCTAGCCGCGCGTGGTTGGACTGAACGTCACGCCACTCCCTGGCTCGCTATCGTCGAGTAACCAGCGGCACTGATCGTCGAGCTCGAGACCGGTGAACGGATCGCCGATCAATCCAATCGGCCCATCGAGGTCGAGGAACTCTGCTGCACCAGCGACCGCGGCTGCGCCAGCAGTGCCGAGCTTCGTCTCAACCATTGAGCCAAACATACGACGTAGGCCGAGTGACTCGGCCTTGCGGAAGCCGCGCAACGATGGGCCGAGCCCACCGATCTTCACCTGCTTCAAGTTCACGCCGTCGACGAGGCCGACGAGTTGCTCGATATCGTCGTACACAATGCAGTCTTCGTCGGCGATCACGGGGATCTCCGTCGCTGCGGCGAGTGCCGCCATGTTCTTGATGCGTCCGGGTCGGAGCGGCTGCTCGAGCAACTCGACGTTGCTGCGCTCAAAGAGCGGCAAGAGTTCTAGCGCACGCTCAAGTGTCCAGCCGCAGTTTGCATCGAGGCGCAGCGGCCCCTGATACACCTCGCGCACGCGACGAATCAGCTCCTCTTCGCCACCGAGGCCCACCTTCAGCTTCAAGCTTGGGTACCTGTTGCCGCCGCCGCTCGCTCGACCATCAT
>JBJSXZ010000067.1:0-9394 GCA_046086645.1 Candidatus Limnocylindrus sp. | reverse complement strand
CCTGCCGAACATTGCGGTTAACCTCGCAAAGCGCACGGTTGCACCAGAGATGGAGCTCGTCTACGAGGCGGGTGTCTTCGGCGCCAATCCTGCACGCCTCCCACTCTCGATCGGTGACCCAACGATCGTGACCGGCTCGACCGCAACGGTCTCAATGCAGGACCTGTTCGGCCTCTACCTGCAGGGCGGCCGGATCGACGTTGGCTTCCTTGGCGGCGCGCAGATTGATCGATACGGAAACCTCAACACCACGGTCATCGGCGCATATGACGCGCCAAAGACGCGCCTCCCAGGTTCCGGCGGCGCCTGTGAGATCGCAATCAACGCCAAGGAGATCCTCGTCATCATGCGCCAGAGCACACGCAGCTTTGTGCAGACGCTCGATTTCCGTACCTCGCCAGGAAATCTTGGCGGCGCGGGAGAGGCGGCAAAGATTCGCGCAGCACAAGGCTGGGGTGGGCGCGGACCAACCGGCGTGATCACCGACCTCGGCGTTTACGGCTTCGATGACGATGGCGAGATGGTCCTGCGCAGCCTCCACCCTGGCGCAACCCTCGAAGAGGTGCGCGCCTCTATCGGTTGGGAGATTCGCATTCCACACGATGTTCCTGCAACGCCTGCCCCAAGCGTTGAAGAGTTGCGCCTCATTCGGGAGGAGCTCGACCCAACAGGCGCATACGTTTCATGAGCGACGGGAAGATCTTCAGTCGTGGCGGTCCGCTGCTCCCACGCGCGGTGCGTGGCGAAGGCGCTTACATCATTGATGCGTCCGGCCGTCGCTACCTCGATGCTGCGGGTGGAGCGATCGTCGTCGGGATCGGGCATGGGCGCGCCGATGTGGCCGCAGCTGCGGCGGAGCAGGTGGGACGCATCGCCTATGCGCATGGGAGCGCCTTCACTGCCGATGCGCTGGAGTCGTGGGCGAGCGAGGTCGGGCCACTTCTCCCAATCCGAGATGCTTCGCTCTATCCAGTGTCGGGTGGGTCAGAGGCGGCTGAAACAGCCCTAAAGATGGTGCGTGCCTACTGGCTCGCCAAGGGCGAGGTCGAGCGAACGGTTGTGGTGAGTCGCTGGGGGAGCTACCACGGCAACACGCTCGGCGCCCTCGACCTCTCGGGCCGCAAGGGGCTGCGTCGACCATATGAGCCGTGGCTCGGTCGCTTTGAACATGTCTCGGCACCTTATCCCTATCGTGCTGGGCTTGATGGTGCAAACGCAATTGGCAGTGGTGCTGCCGCAGTTGCCGAACTCGACGCACTCCTCGCGCGCGTTGGACCTGGCCGCATCGCTGCGTTTGTCGCTGAGCCGATTATCGGTGCAACGCTTGCAGCTGCAGTGCCACCCGATGACTACTGGCCCGCCGTTGCCGCGTGGTGCGCGCAGCACAACGTGCTCCTCGTTGCAGACGAGGTGATGACGGGGTTTGGCCGAACCGGCACCTGGTTCGGCGTTGGTCATTGGCAGGTGAAGCCAGATCTGTTGCTCGCAGCAAAAGGTGCAACAAGCGGTTACTGGCCATTCGGGTTCGTCGCGGCGGCACCCCACGTTGCAGAGCCGATCCTCGCCAGTGGATTTGTGCATGGCTTCACCTACAGCCATTCGCTCCCTGGTGCGGCCGTTGCACGGACGGTCTTGAGGATCTTGCGCGAAGAGCAGCTCGTTGCTGCCTCAGCGGCACGCGGTGCGCAACTCCATGCAGCCCTCGTCGAAGAGCTGGCAGGCGATCCGTGGGTGGGCGAGATTCGCGGGCGCGGGCTCCTCCTCGGCATTGAACTCGTTGAGGATCGCGCTACGAAGGCACCACATCCACGTGCTGCGCGCGTGACCGAGCGGATCATCACCTGTGCGAAGCAGGCTGGTGCTGAGGGGCTCCTCCTCTATAGCGGAACCGCCCAGGCGAACGGCGTCGACGGCGATCAGCTCGTGATCGGACCACCACTCGTTATTGGTGACGCAGAGATTGAGCAGATCACCGCAGGCACTGCCGCAGCGATTCGCGCTGTACGCAAGGAATTAGCCGCGAGCTGAACTACTGCGCGATGATCTCCAGCGTGATCGCGACGTTGCCCGCGAGTGCTGCAGAGATCGGGCAGCCGCTCTTCGCCCCCTCGGCAATCTCAGCAAACTTCGCCGCGTCGAGCCCCGGAACGGTTCCGCGCAGTCGCAGTGCGGAAGAGGTGACGCGCCAGCCAGCCTCAACCTTTTCGAAGGTGACGGTCGCGTCTACATGCAACTGTTCTGCCGGTGTGGTGTTTCGTGCCAGGGCGCCCGAGAGTGCCATTGCAAAACACGATGCGTGCGCCGCAGCGAGGAGCTCCTCAGGAGAGGTAACACCCTCATGTGCCTCGGATCGACGCGGCCAACTCACTGGAAGGGCACCCAATGCGCCGCTCTCTACGCGCGTAATTTCGCCGCGCCCCTCGAGAAGTGTTCCGCTCCAGGTTGCGGATGCCGTTCGTGTCGTCATTGTTCACGCTCCTTAACTTTGCGGTTGACAGCGGCTTCGCCGCTCTTGGGTAATACTAGCCAGAATGGCGTGGGAACCCCCGCGCGTTAGGAGCGCAGGAGGTCACGGTGTTCTTCCTCACAAAGCTTGCCGTTACGAAGCGAAGCGTGACGATCCTCATCGCCCTCGCAATCTTCGGTGGCGGTGTAGCAAGTTGGGGGAACCTGAAGCAGGAGCTCCTGCCGAATATCGACTTCCCTATCATCACTGTTATCGCACCGTATCCTGGCGCCGGTACCGCCGATGTTGCTGACCAGGTTGCTGAGCCAATCGAGGCTGCAATCTCTGGCGTCTCCGGCATCGAAGCGTTGCGCTCGGTCTCAACGACTGGCCTCGCCTTCGTCTCTGCGCAGTTTGCGTACGGCAGCGATGTCAAGGAGATCCTCCGCCTTGTTCAGGCGGGCATTGATGGCGCGACGCTACCTGCAAGCGTGACCCCCGTGGTCCGCAACTACAACATCAACTCAGCCTCCGTGGTGATAGCCACGCTCGCGCCAAAGGGGACAACCACCTTGACCGAGCTTGCAGCCCTGGTCGACGCAGAGCTCATGCCAAAGATGCGCGCGGTGAGCGGCGTCTCATCGGTCGATCTATCTGGCGGCATCGAGCAGCAGGCCTATGTCAAGTTGGATGCAACTAAGTTGAACGCTGCTGGCGTGAGCATGCTGCAGGTTCAGCAGATCATTCAGGCGAACAACCTTACGTATCCAGGTGGACAGCTTCCAACGGGCGGGACACTGGTTCCCGTCTCGGCAACGGGCCGCTATACCTCGATTGCACAGCTCCGCAACCAGATCGTTGGCGGCGGCGCAAGCCCCCTTGGTGTGCCCTATGTCGTCCGCCTGCGGGACGTCGCAAGCGTCTCGCTCGCCCAGGTCCATACAACTGGCTGGTCAGAGACGAACGGGACCCCGGGCCTCTCGATTAGCGTTGGCAAGTCTGCCGCGGCGAACACCGTAACGACCGCTCGCGACTCGATTGCGGCGATCGACACATTCGTTGGCGCACATCCAGAGATGGTCGAGAGCTCGGTGGTAACCGACTCATCGATCTTCATCACCGACTCGATCGAGTCACTTATGCGCGAGGGAGGGCTCGGCGCTGGATTCGCCGTCCTTGTCATCTTCCTCTTCCTGCTGAACCTGCGATCCACGATCGTTGCCGCGGTGAGCATCCCGCTCAGCCTCTTGACGTCGATCATCTTGATGTCGACCACGGGGATCACCATCAACATCATGACCCTCGGAGGTCTTGCCGTTGCCGTGGGCCGTGTCGTTGACGACTCGATCGTCGTGCTCGAGAACATTTACCGCCACAGGAGCGAGGGGGAGCCGATCGGCGAGGCCGTGCTGAACGGCACGCGCGAGGTAGCCTCTGCGATCACGAGCTCCACGATTACGACGATCGCGGTCTTCTTGCCGCTCGGCGTTGTGGGCGGGATTATCAGCCAGTTCTTCCTCCCATTTGCCCTCACGGTGACCTACGCACTGCTCGCCTCGCTGGTGGTGGCGCTGACGGTTATTCCAGTGCTCGCCTACTTCCTCATCAAGGTGAATCCACGTGCCGTAGGCAAACGGCGAACAGTTGTCGCACGACGCCAGGCCAATGTTACGGAAGAGGTCTCGATCTGGGGCCGCGTCTACCTGCCGGTCTTGAGCCTAGCCCTCGGCCGTCGTGCGACGAAGGTCGCAACGTTAGCCATCTCATTTGCGCTCTTCGTCGGCGCAACTTCGCTCGTGGGACTCATTCCAACACAGTTCCTCAATAGCGGAAGCGAGAAGATCCTGATCATCACGGTGAACCCACCGCTGGGGACAAATACGCAGGTGGTACTCGATCGGAGCCGCAAGGCATACGATCTCCTCAGCGCGGGCGGTTCTGTCGAGCTCGTCACGACGTCGATTCCAGGAGAGAATGCAACCGGCACGCAGACACTCGTTGCCGCCACTACAGGACGTGCTCCAAATGCGGCGCGCATGACTGTTCGACTCGTCCCAGAGGCAGATCTTGCCACCGCCAAGGTGCAACTCGCGGCACTCCTCGAGCCAATCGGTGGCCAGGGCTGGACGGTCACGATCGAGGAGACCGGCTTTAGTGCTGGCACGAACGCGATCTCCGTCGTTATCACGGGTACGAACACGAGTGCTATCGAAGCCGCGTCTGATCTTCTCGTTGCAACGCTTGGAATGAACGGTGATCTTACGAACGTCAAGAGCGACCTCGTAAAGGCCGGACGCCAGATTGAGGTCACCGTTGACCCGTCAAAGGCGGCAGCAGTCGGTCTCTCCGCCGCGCAGATCGCTGGCGAGGTCCGGAACCTTCTCGTCGGCTCAGGCCTCGGCCAGTTGAGTATCGACGGAGAGAAGGTTGACATCTTCATGAAGGTAAACAGCAAGGGTGTCAACACGCTTGCCGATCTTCGTAACTACATCGTCGGGGGCACGGTAAAGGTGCCCCTCGGCACCGTCGCAACGGTGAAAGAGATCTCGGTTCCATCGAGCATCACGCGCATCGATCAGTCCCTTGCGGCGAATGTGACCGCTGAGATTGTTGCCACCAATGGTGAAGCAGTCAACGTTGGCGCAGTCAATACGGCGGTAAAAACTGCCGTTACGACACTGCAGGATGCAGGCCAGCTGGACGGCGTCTCCGTGCGCCTCGCTGGTGTGACCGAACAGCAGAACGAGTCGTTCAGTGGGCTCTTCCTTGCTATGGCGGTTGCGATCTTGCTCGTCTACCTCACGATGGTGATCGTCTTCAACTCGCTTGTTGATCCCCTTGTCATCATGTTCAGCCTGCCACTCGCTGTGATCGGTGCCTTCCCGGCGTTGCTCATCACGAATCGACCGATTGGCATCTCGGCACTCATTGGGTTCCTTATGCTCATCGGAATCGTCGTGACCAACGCAATCGTGCTTCTCGATCGCGTGGAGCAACTCCGGCACGATGGTGTGTCAACGCGTGAGGCGCTCTTGCGTGCGGGTGCAACCCGCGTGCGGCCGATCCTCATGACGGCAGTTGCAACCATCCTTGCCCTCCTCCCGCTTGCCGCGGGACCGAGCGAGGGTTCGATCATTGCGGCGGAGCTCGGCACGGTGGTCATTGGTGGGCTCCTCTCATCGACACTTTTGACGCTCCTCGTCGTCCCAGTGGTGTACAGCCTCGTGGATGGCCTCAAAGAGTCGCTCAGCGGTACAAGGAAGGGGCGGGCGAGGGCGAGAGCCTAATCCTGATACGCTTGCTCGGGATTAGCCGGGGGGTGCCTTCCGCGCCCGCGGCCCGGTTCGAGAGGAGGCCGACATGACGATCGCCAAGGACGTAGTCCGAGATGAGCGAGAGCAATACGCCTTCCACGACGACATTGCCTATCTGCGCGAGACGAAGGCAGGCCTGACCGAGGCGACGATCCGCGAGATCTCCGAGACGAAGGGCGAGCCAGCCTGGATGCTCGAGTATCGCCTGCGCGCCTTCAAGCACTTTGAGGCACGACCACTCCCACACTGGGGCGGCGACCTGTCGAAGCTCGACTTCTCGAAGATTGTCTACTACCGGAAGCCATCTGAGCGCGAGGAGAAGTCGTGGGACGACGTCCCCGATCAGATCAAGAAGACGTTTGAACGCCTCGGCATTCCAGAGGCAGAGCGCAAGTTCTTGTCGGGCGTTGGTGCCCAATACGACTCCGAGGTTGTTTACCACTCTGTTCGCGAAGACTTGCAGAAGCTTGGAGTTGTCTTCATGGGTACCGATCAGGGCATGAAGGAATATCCAGAGATCTTCAAGAAATACTTCGGCACCGTTGTGCCAGCAGAGGACAACAAGTTCGCCGCCCTGAATTCGGCCGTATGGTCGGGCGGATCGTTCGTGTATGTGCCAAAGGGGGTTGAGGTTCCACTCCCGCTGCAGGCCTACTTCCGTATCAATGGGCAGAACACCGGACAATTCGAGCGCACGCTGATCGTTGTCGATGAGGGTGCGAGCCTCCACTACATCGAAGGATGCACCGCGCCGAACTGGGCTACCGACTCGCTCCACGTAGCAGTAGTCGAGGTGATTGCACTACCAGGGGCAAAGGTGCGCTACACAACGATCCAGAACTGGTCGAACGATGTTTATAACCTTGTGACGAAGCGCGCCCATGCCCATGCAGGTTCCACCGTTGAATGGATCGACGCCAACACCGGTGCCCAACTTACGATGAAGTACCCAGGCATTTTCCTTCTCGGTGATAAGGCACATGCCGAAATTGTTTCGGTGGCGGTTGCATCAAAGGGTCAGCATCAAGATACTGGCGCGAAGGCCGTGCACCTTGCTTCAAACACCACGAGCCGCATCGTTGGCAAGTCGGTCTGCAAGGACGGCGGGGTTGCGACATATCGCGGTACCGTAAAGGTTGCGCCAGGTGCAACCGGGGTGACCACGAGCGTACGCTGCGACGCACTCATCCTCGACGAGGGGAGCCGTTCAGAAACGTATCCCTATATCGATATTCAAGAAGACGACACCTCGATGAGCCACGAAGCGACCGTCGGTCGCGTCTCAGATGATCAGGTCTTCTACCTGATGAGCCGTGGCATGACGGAGAACGAGGCGACGAACCTGATCGTGCAGGGCTTCCTTGAAGTCTTCACGAAGGAGCTCCCGATGGAGTACGCGTTGGAGTTCAATCGCCTGATTCGCCTCGAGATGGAGGGGGCGCTCGGGTGAGCGGCACCCCGCCTGCACGTCGCGCCCTTGCCGACCTCCCGCTCGCCTGGGCAACCGGCGAGACGATCGAACGTCTCGCGAGCGGTGCAGGGCTAACCTTCCGCACCGAGGCGCTCGCGGCATTCAACGCGCTCCCGACAGAATCGAATCTCCTCTTTACCGGCTACGTGGATCTGCGTGCTGCTGAACTCGACGCAGCGCTCCCAGGCCCAACGCCAACCGCGATTACACATCTTCCCCCGAGCGCCCTCCCTGACGGCGCAGCCGCCTTGATCGTCCTTTCAACGAGCGGCGTTGCGCTGTATGCCAGCCCCGCGGCGGTGTCCGCAGGGCTCTCCGTCCAACTGCTCGATGCAGACGCACCACTCGCTGGCGCTGAGCGTGATCGCATCACCGCACTCATCGCTGCGTTTTGGAACGTTGGTATCAAGATCACACTTGCCGGCGGAGAGATTGCTGCGCCCATCATCGTGCGCGTGGATGCTCCTGCAGCCGGCGCGGCACTGATCGCACGCATCGCCGTTGAGCTCGGAGCTGGTGCAACAGCCTCGGTCGTTGAAGAGATTGGTGGGAGTGCCGCCGCACCAGATGTCGCGCGTGCCCTGTTGGCGACCACGAGTGAGGTAGTGCTCGGCGCGCAGTCGACGCTGAACCTCTCGTCAATCCAAGACCTCCCTGAAGATCGCGCCTACCTTGCAGTGCGCCGCCACACGTTTGGCACGGGCGCAACCTTGAACCTAGCCGCCGCGCAGGTCGGCGCTCGGATTGTGCGCGGCCGTATCGACCATGTGCTTGCTGGAGATGGCTCGAAGGTGCGTCAGGTCGAGGTCGTCTTTGGTGCGGGTGAGCAGCTGCACGATCTCACTACCTACAGCCTCCACTCCGGTCAGAAGACGGTTGGCGACCTACTCGCGAAAGGCGTCTTCGCCGGAACCGCGCGCGGGTATGTGAAGGGGGTCACGACAATTCCGCGAAGTGGTCGCGGCACCAACTCCTACCTTGGTGAATTCGGCATGCTCCTCTCGAAGACCGCTCGAAGCGTTGCGATCCCATCGCTCTGGATTGACCAGCCAGATTGTGAGCGCGCCGCGCACGGGAGTTCGGTTGGGCCGATTGATCCGTCGCAGATTTTCTACCTGCGTTCACGAGGACTGACCGAGGCGGAGGCACGTCGAACGATCGTGATGGGATTCCTCGAGCCAGTCGTTGCCGCCCTCCCACTTGAGGCTGAGGCGGACCGCCTGCGTGAAGTGCTCTCCGCGAAACTTGACGCGGCACTCGCGGCGCAGCCTGCCGCACTCGCCTCGTAGATTTCATGGGCGTTGAGCGGCTCTTTCCCGCAGCAGAGTTGCCCGACGGCACGATGCGCCTCACCTGGCCGGGCGGGTCGGCCGTCCTCATCGCTAATCGTGGCGGCAAGCTCCTCGCTGTTGGTGGAGTGTGCACGCACGAGTATTGCGAGCTTGATCGTGGCTTCCTCTCTCCCGCTGGCGTGCCACGGCCCACGGTCACCTGTCCTTTACATCTCTCGCGGTTCGATCTTGAGAGCGGCGAACCGCTCGATCCACCCGCAGAGCTTCCGCTTGCAGTGCACACCGTGAGCGTTGACGAAGAGGGATGGGTCGTCCTCCTCACCTAGCAGAAGCGGTTCCCCTCACCGCGCTAGGATGAGCCCAACGCACAGAAGCGCGACAGGGGGGTGGATGGGCGAGACTCAGAAACGCATTGCGTCCAAGGCTGGTGCCGACGGAACCCTTCGCGCCATGATCTTCGGCGTCTCCGATGGTCTGGTCAGCAACGCAGCACTCGTGCTCGGCATTGCCGGTGCAACGACGCACGCCCAAGGCTCGTTCGTCATCATCGCTGGTATTGCTGGCCTCCTTGCAGGCGCATTCAGCATGGCAGCAGGAGAGTACGTCTCGATGCGCAGCCAGAGTGAGCTGCTCGAGCGACAGATCGAGGTGGAGCGCGCCCGACTGGCGGCCGATCCGGACTCGGAGCGCGCTGCAATTGCGGCGACCTATGCGCGACGTGGTTTCCCCGTTGTCGAGGCTGACAAGTTTGCCGCGCTCGTCATGAGCGATCCGGCCGTCGCGCTTGAGATGGTGGTGCGCGAGCGGCTCGGCCTCGACCCTGAACAGCTTGGCTCCCCATGGGGGGCTGCGATCTGGTCGTTCGTCTCCT
>JBJSXZ010000066.1:0-1992 GCA_046086645.1 Candidatus Limnocylindrus sp. | reverse complement strand
TCGTGATCCTTGGAGTTGAAGTTCTGCGTCGGGTCGCCGACGATGCGTGATCGCGTGCAGTACCGGCAGTACGATGCGCATTGAGTGGTAACGAGCATCAAGACGCGATCGGGATAACGGTGCACGAGGCCGGGCACTGGGGAGTGGCGATCTTCCCCGAGCGAATCTTCCATCATCGCGGTGAAGGCCTGCTGTTCCGAACCGACAGGAATCACCTGTCGACGAATTGGATCGTTTGGATTCTTCGGATCGATCAAGCTGATGAAGTACGGTGTGATATCAACGCGGAACTTCCCCTCGGCTGAGAGGCCTTCGCGCTCATCATCGGTGAGCTCGAGGATCTCGCCGATCTCTTCCAGCGTGTTGACGCGATGAGAAAGCTGCCAACGCCAGTCATCCCATTGCTCGTTCGGCACGTCGACCCACTTTGGTGCACGGTGGCTGCGAAGTGGAAGCCCGTCGGGACCAAGCGCCTTGGCGGGATCGCGAGGATTCACCCAAGCAGCATCCGCCGCTGCTGCGGCCGCCTGTGATGCTCGCTTGATCTCCGTCGCGTCCATTGCGCCTCCTTCTCCCTACCGCATGGGTGGGCTGAATAGAGAGTATGCACGTTGAATAGCGATCTGGGTAGCCTTAGGAACCCGAAGACGCCCCCTCGATGGCCACGTGTTCGACACGATCGATCTCATCGCGGTTCGCACCCGCCGGCCACTTCAGTAGGGTGAGCGCAGCGCAGATCGGGCCGAAGATGAGCGCCGGGACGATCAACTCTAGGTAGACCCCGAACCACGCAGCGATGGCCACGGCTCCGGACATGATCAGTGCGAGCAGCATTGGTACGACGCGATTGCCACCGGTGGTTCTGCGTCGATCGTGCTGGGGGAGATCAAGCGCGTATGGAACCTCGTCTAGCAGCTGAGTCCTGACCCTGTCGTTGCGCGCCCTCAGCAGAATTCGGCTGCCGATTGCCACGATGAGAATCAACAAAAGCCACCACCAGGGGGTCGATCCTGGAATCGGAATATAGCGAACGAGTTCCTGGGCGCTCCCTCCGATCCGGATGATGGCTGTGGTTGCGTTGTCAAAGGTGCGGATCTCGCGCAGTGTCTCATCGGATACGCGAAAGTTTCCATTGCTGTCGGCGAACACACCGTCGAGGACACGTGTCCCGACGATGCGGAACCGATGTGGCCCTGGCTCAAGCAGTTCGAGCGGCACTGCCCCAGAGAGCTGCGCTTGACCATATCGATTTACCTTCGCACTTCCCACCACGAGCCTGCTGCTTTCGGCAATGAGATAGACGTTCGATCCTGGGAGATAGGTGGTAACGGCTGATCGTAGTTGCAGCCAGCGACCTTGGATCTTGCACTCTTCGACCGTGAGAGCGCGTGCGCCGAACATCTCGCTCTCTTCGAAGAGACGCCTTCCGTTTGTGTCGATGACGATGGGTGCGAGCTGGCGCGCAGGACTTTCGCTGTAGACGCGGATGCCTTCGGCAGTTATCTGCGCATATGAGCTCGAGAGTCGTGACAACGATTCCATGAACAACGTCTCAAGCGCATTGAGTGAGACTGCGTTCCAGTCTGGCGGCAGCACCGTTGCAGCCACGGTGCGTGCGCCCGCCACCGTGATAAACAACGATTCGCCTGGGCTGAATCCACCGAACTCAGCGGTCTCGAGACGCTCAAGTTCTATTACAGCAGGACTTGAGCTCGGCGACGGAGTCGCGGAAGGCTCAGGCGATGGACTGTAGCTGGGCCGAGGCGACGGTGAAACGCTCGGCGTTGGTGTTGGCGAACTTGACGGTGAAGGAGAAGGCACCACGAGGATCGTGGGCCGCACGGTGACGGTGAGGGTGCAGTCGCTCGTGACCGTATCGGTGCCGGTGACGGTGAGGGTGGCGGTATAGGTGCCGGGGTCGGCATACGTGTAGGTGTCGTCGGCGATGGACGAGGTGCCGACCGCATCGCCGAAGTCCCAGGCGTAGCTCGC
>JBJSXZ010000065.1:0-5273 GCA_046086645.1 Candidatus Limnocylindrus sp. | reverse complement strand
TCGATCATGGAGATCATTCGCGCGGAATCTCCAGAGAGTGAATCGACACTTCCCGCCTTTGTGCAGTTTGGCGGGCAAACTCCCTTAAACCTTGCTGCGCACCTTGCCGGAGCTGGCGTGCCGCTCCTCGGTGCATCACTCGAGGCGATCGACGAGACAGAGGATCGCGTGCGCTTCTCGGCACTCCTCGATCGGCTCGGCATCCTGCAGCCAGAGGGCGGGCTCGCACGCGATCGGAGCGATGCGCATTCGCTCGTTGAGCGAATCGGCTACCCAGTGATCGTGCGCCCTTCGTATGTGATCGGCGGGCTTGCCGTCGATTTCGCGTATACCCGCGGTGATCTCGAGCGACAACTTGCGCATATCGGCACGATTGCACCCGAACGACCCCTGCGCATCGATCGGTTTATCGAGGGGATCGAGATCGACATCGATGCGATCTCCGACGGGGAGACCGTCGTCATCCCAGGCCTCCTTGAACACGTGGAGCTCGCGGGGGTGCACTCAGGCGATTCAATTGCGGTCTATCCACCGCAGCGACTGACGCCAGAACGTCAGACCGAGGTCGCTGAGATCTTTATGCGCCTTGTCCGCGAGATCGGCGTGCGTGGCCTGGTCAACGCACAATTCATCGTGCGCGAGGAGGGTGTCTACCTGATTGAGGTGAATCCGCGTGCGAGCCGCACCGTGCCATTTATGAGCAAGGTCACCGGCATCCCGATGGTCTCGCTCGCGGTAGATATCGCACTCGGCGACACGCTTGCCGCACACGGCTATGTGAGCGGTGTCGCATCTCCTCCCATCGGCGTTGCTGTGAAGGCCCCGGCCTTTAGCACGGCGAAGTTGCGCGGCGTCGATCCAACGCTTGGCCCCTTCATGCAATCGACGGGCGAGGTCATCGGCATCGGGGCGAACGCCGAAGAGGCGCTCGGCAAGGCGCTGATCGCCGCCAGCCTCTTGCCGCCACCGCCACGCGACGACCGGCGCACGGTCCTGCTGAGCATCGCCGACCGCGACAAGCAGCTCCTAGGCCGGCTGGTGGTGCCACTCCTCAGCGCTGGCTACCTGCTCGCAGCAACACCCGGAACGCAGCGTGCGCTCTCTGCCATCGGCATCAATGCCGCCCCCGTACAGCCACTCGGCGCACGTCTCGTCGACGGTGCGCCAGAGATTGCCACCCTCATTCGCTCGGGCGAGGTCGCCCTTGTGGTCAACACGCCGTCGCCCCAGAGTGGCGTGATGCGTGACGCACTCGAGATTCGCTTGGCGGCAGTTGAGGAGGGCGTCCTCTGCCTGACAACGATGGAGACCGCGATTGCCGCAGCAAAGGCGCTGAGCGTGCGCAAAAGCCTGGCGAAGATCCCAATTGGGCCAATCGGCGTGCGTGGCCTGCGCGATCCTCAAGGGAGGGCGTGAACCGCTAGCATACGTACATGGAACTGAGCTACGCACCTGGCGCCTGCAACATTGGTCCAGCAGAGATCGCTCGGCGTCGCCGCGCGGCCCTGGTCGGTGCGATTGGCACCGTTGCGCTCTGCGCCGTACTTATCGCAAGTGGCACTGCGCCTGGAGACCTCGGACGACTCCTCGTCGGACTTCCGCTCACCGGCGCAGCAATTGGCTGGATTCAGGCACAACGGCGCTTCTGCCTCGCGTATGGCTTTGCGGGCACCTTCAACCTCGGCGCAATTGGCGAGATGCATCGTGTTGTCGACATCGCGTCACTGGCCGCCGACCGCCGTGCAGCGCTCGCGATCGCGGCGCAAGGGGTTGCGATCGGCCTTGCCGGCGCACTCCTCTTCCTCGTTCTGCCGATTCATTTCGCCTAAGGCGCAATGGCCACGCGCCAGCTCCTCGCGCCGCTGCCGATCCATGAGAAGCGCCTTGCAAATGGGCTGCGCATCATTACCGTAGTCGATCGAATCGCCCCCGTTGCAGCAGTCAACATCTGGTACCACGTCGGCTCAAAGGACGAGCGACCAGGGAGGACCGGGTTCGCCCACCTCTTTGAGCACCTCATGTTCCAGGGGTCTGAGAACGTCAGCAAGGCGGAGCACCTCTCGCTTGTTGAGTCGATCGGCGGCAATGCCAACGCAACCACCTGGCTCGACCGTACGAACTACTTCGCCACGGTGCCCGCAGAGTGGGTGGACCTGATCCTCTGGATGGAGGCAGACCGCCTCGCCACGCTCCTGAGCGGGCTCGATCAGGTCAACCTCGACAATCAGCGCGATGTGGTGAAGAACGAGAAGCGGTCGAGTTATGACAACCAGCCATATGGCACTGCATACCTAGAGATCTTTGCGCTTGCGTATCCCGTCGGGCATCCGTATCACCATCCAACGATCGGCTCCATGGAAGACCTCGATGCCGCGAGCCTCGAAGATGTGCGGAACTTCTTCTCAACCTGGTATGCCCCGAATAATGCTGTCCTTACCATCGTTGGCGATATCGACGAGGCGGAGATTTACGCGAGCGTCCAAAAATATTTTGGCGGGATCCCTGCACGCCCCACACTCCCTGAGCACCCAGACCTGACGCTCGCACAGCCGCTTGGCGGTGAGGTACGCAAGACGGTCATGGACAAGGTTCCCGATCCACGACTTCACCTCGCATTCCGTGCACCTGTGCTCGCCGATCCTGATCTCGAGGCTGTGGGCATCGCGACGCAGATCCTCGCCTCTGGGCGGGGGAGCAGGCTCTACCGACGACTGGTTCGCGATGAGCAGCTGGCGCAAGATGTCGAACTCTCGCTCCTCCCGTTCGTTGGTGGCGCTTCGCTCATCGTTGGTGGCGCAACCCTGCGCCCGGGCGCGGACCAAGACCGGCTCGAGCGCACCTTCATCGAGGAGCTCGAGCGACTCGCGCGCGAGGGTCCAACAGCGGTTGAGATGCAGCGGGTCGCCGCACTGGTCGAGTCGTCAGCGCTTGCGGAGCGTACCGATCTTGAAGAGATTGCCGATGGCATCGGCATGTACGCAACGCTGTTGAATGATCCGGAGCGCATCAACCGTGATCTCGAGCTGGCACTCGCCGTGACGGCCGAGCAGGTGCAACGCGCAGCAGCACTCTTCGCCGCAGAGAACCGCGTGGTGCTCTGGTACCTGCCGGCGGATGGCGCATGAGCACGAGCCGTCCGGGCCCAGGCACGCCGCGCGCCTATCGTTTCCCCCGTGCATTCGAACATCGCACAGCGAACGGCATTCGTATCATTGCGGTGCCCATGCCACAGCGCCCGCTCGCTGCGGTGCAACTCCTTCTCCCTGGTGGCGCATCGAGTGAGAGCGCGGCAACCTCGGGGAGCACCGCCATGCTCGCGCGACTCTTGACCGAAGGCGGAGCGCTGCATAACGCTGAAGAACTCGTTGAAGCGACGGAACTGCTCGGCGCCTCACTTGCCGCAGAGGCAAGTTGGGAGAGCATGGTCATTGGCGCATCCGTCCCGGCGACACGAATTGCTGCCGTCCTGGAACTGATCTCCGAGATTGCCCTTGGGCCATCGGTTCCTGAACGAGAGGTTGAGCGCGGGAAGGCGCTGTGTCTCGCCTCCATTGAACAGGCGCAGGCGAGTCCTCGCGCACGTGCAAGCGAGGCGCTCATCGCATCGATCTATCGCGACGATGCCGCATACGGGCGCCCGATTGCTGGCACGCGCGAGAGCGTTGCAGCGTTGTCGCGCGAGCGGCTCATGCAGCGGCACCACGAACTCCTACAAGCTGCCCAACCGATCGTGGTCCTCGCGGGCGAGTTTGATCCGGAGGAGATCTTCGCGCGCGTTGCTGCGAGCTCACTTGCGGCGCTTCCGGGCGGCGGTGCTGACATGGCACGCCCGAGCGCAGACATGCCCGCCGCCCGTGTAGCGCCAGGCGGCCCTTCGCTCCTCATCCTCGATCGACCTGGCTCCGTGCAGTCGGAGCTCCGCGTCGGTCGCCTCGGTCGCTCGCGGCTCGACCCGCAATTCCATGCTGCACTCGTGCACGCCGAGATCGTTGGCGGGCTGTTCGGCTCGCGCCTGAATCGCGTGCTGCGAGAAGAGAAGGGCTACACCTACGGTGCGGCGGCTGGCTTCGATTTCCGTCGCGGGCGCGGCCCATTCACGATGCGCACGGCGGTTGAGACATCGGTGACCGTCCCGGCGTTGCTGGAGGCACGTCGCCAGGTCGAGTCGCCTCTGCATGAGCCAGTGACGCAGAGAGAGCTCGACGATGCGCGTAATTATCTCCGCGGCACATTCCCGCTACGCTTCGGCGCAGCTGCGCCAGTGAGCGCAACCGTCGCGGGCCTCTCCGTTATCGGCCTGAACGTTGAAGAACTCGATCGCTATCGCGATGCGGTGACGGCTGTCGACGCTGCAGCCGTTACGCAGGTTGCCCTCGACCTATCGCGCGAAGCTGAGCGAATTGTGGTGGTGGGTGACGCGGCACAGATCGCCGAGCCGCTTCGCGCAGAGGGGTTCGTCGTCACAGTAGAACCCGCGATACCAGCATGATCGTGCTCGTCGGCAGCCCCGTTGCGCACGAAGACGGGCGTGCTGCAGGACTCTTGGCAATGCTCGTCCCGGCGCTTGTCGCAACTGGTGCCACCGTTGAGATTGTTGGCCGCGTTGGCGAGGATGCACGCGGCGAGCTGCTCCTCCACGATCTGCAACGTGTTGGAGCAGGTCATGTCGCCGTCTTCCGTGATCCGACTCGGACAACGCCAATCTTCGAAGAGGCGGGGATCCCACTCGATGCAGAAGATGTGCAACTCGGACTCGGGTACCTCCGGACGATTGATGCAATTCTCGTAGTGGATCCTGCGCATGAGACACTCCTTGAGGTTGCCGCTGAGGCGGCTCGTTTCAATGCTGCACGGCTTGTCGTTCTCATGAGTGATGCGGAGAGCGCTGCGGTTCTTGCAGCGATGCCCTCCGCTCGATTTACGCCACAGGGTAGCACCCCACCAGTAACGCTCACCTATGAGCGTGGCAGCGAGGCGGCCATCGTGCCACTGCTCTGCGCCCATCTTCTTGCCGATAACGTGAGCGCGACAGAGGCGCAGTGATCGCGTAGGCTCTAGGCATGCAGCCGCCCGACCAGTCCATGCCCTCCCAGCTACCAACCGACACGGCGTTGACCATGCTTGCGACGGGCGCCGACCATCTCGATGCGGGCGACGCGGAGGCGGCCCTCGCCGTCTTCAAAGAGGTGAACGCTGCCGCGGAGCTGTCGATCGCTGCGCGTGCGGCACTTGGCGCTGCTGAGGCATACGGGCGACTCGGGCGCGATGCCGAG
>JBJSXZ010000064.1:0-3908 GCA_046086645.1 Candidatus Limnocylindrus sp. | reverse complement strand
GTGCGTGCACCGCGCTTCGGGTCGGGCGTCTGTCGGGCTCTAGGCCGCATGCGACCTACTGAGGGAAATCCCCAGCGCACGTATGGTACGGGCGAACGCAGCGAAGGGTCAACCGCCCCGCCCTCTATACTCCCCCAATGCCTGCGCGACGCCTCCTTCTAGAGATCCTGCAGACCGTCGCACTCACGATCATCGCCTTCTTCGTTCTGCAAGCATTTGTCGCCCAGCCCTTCCGTGTGGAGCAGGGTTCCATGCGGATCACACTCGAACCTGGCGAGTACGTGCTCGCCGACAAGGTCACCCCCCTCGCGACCGGCTACCACCGAGGCGACATCGTCATCTTCCATCCACCGAGCACCTGGCCCGAGGATGCCAACGCGACCCCCTATATCAAGCGTGTCATCGGTCTCCCTGGCGAGACGATCGACCTGAACGACGGGGTGCTCCGCATCAACGGCACGAAGGCGGCCGAACCCTACGTCTACCGCGATGGCGGGGCCGACGGCACGGGCGACAGTGGGCACTGGGTACTCGGCGCTACGGAGCTGCTCGTCTTCGGTGACCATCGCTCAAATTCGTCTGATTCGCGCGAGTACGGACCAATCTCTGTACACGATGTGATCGGCCGTGCCGTGCTTCGCTACTTCCCGATCAGTCGATTCACGATCATCACCCCGCCTGCATACGCACCGCTGGGCGAATGAACATCACTGGCTTCGAGCTCCCGTTGATGCTCCTCGTCACGGTGAACGCCATGCTCGCCGTCACCACGGCCCGTCGCACCGCATGGGTCGGGCTCGGCCTCATGATCACCCTTGCCACACTCCTTGAGTTTCATCCGACGGGGAGCATTTCGTATGCGCTGATTGCCCGCCTGGCTGCGCTCGGACTTGCCCTCCTGATCGCAATGCCCGATGGGATCTTCACCACTGCCGGATTCCTCAGCGACCTTGCGCCGCGACAGATCTTTGCCGCGATGGTTGCACATCCAGTGGTGGCGGCGAGTGCGGTCGCCGGGCTCCTCCTCGGATTGATCCCGCTTGCGCTCCCAATCGAAACGTCGAACGCGGCGGTCCGCGCCGCAGGGATCGCCTTGCTCATCATCGGCGTGCCGCCACTCCTCACGAGTCGCTACGTTGAAGCGACGAGCCGAGCGGCGCTCGTCGCGATCAGCGGCACCCTCCTCTTGCGCGCATCTATCTTTGGCCCGCTCGAGCCAATTGCGGCGCTCGCATTCTCCGCAGGACTCGCAACGGTGCTCATCGTTGGCGCTCATGTCGCGAGCACGATTGCGGCGGGAGACGAATCGTGAGCAGCGTTGAGATCACCCAGACCATGGCGATCGTGCGAGCGATCTTCCCACTCCTCGTTGCGCTGGCGAGCCTCGGTATCCTCCCGCTCATGCGGCATCGTGCATTCGGTGCTGACATCGATGCGGGCGACCGTGCTGCCAGGGCCGCGATCGGCCTCCTGATCATCTCTTCGCTCGGCACCCTTCTTGCTGGTGCAAGCTACGCCTCAACCGCGCAGATCGGCCAGACGCTGATCGATCCGTCGGAGCCGGGGCGCCTTATGGCCGTCCTTGGCGGGCTCGTCTTCGCGCTAATCGTGGCCATTGGCGAAGGGCGGCGTGCAGGCGTCATGGGTCAACTCGCCCTCTTCGGAATTGCAGGAATCGACAGTGCGCTTGCACTCCCAATCGGCCTTGCGCCGATTGCCATCCTCCTTTTCACTGGCCTCGCGATCGGCGGCATTGCTGCAGGGGGCAAGGATGACCCTGCGCGGGCTCGCGCGGTCTTCCGCGACCTTCGCACCATTACGCTCCTCCTCCCTGCAGTTGTCATCGCAGAGATCCTGCGCTCTACGATCTCCCTCTCGACAACCGATACTGCATATGCGACGCCGACCTCGCTCGGTGCTGGTGCGGTGCTCGCCCTCTCGCTCGCAGCACTCGGAGCCTCGGGTGCCTTCCCATTCCATAACCGTCTCGTCAGGATCTTCGAGTCTCTTCCGATCGTTGGCTCGCTCATGGTTGGAGTCTGGATCCCCACCGCCATCAGCCTCATCGTCATCAGCGAGATTGCCACCATTGCGAACGGCATTATCGAGCCGATTGGTGGTGCCGTCGTTCCGGCCCTCGTACTTGCAGGCGTTGTGACCATCCTCTTCGGTGCCATCTCAGCACTGCTCCATGAGGACATCGGTGAGATCATCGGCTTCCTTGCGGTCGGCAATGCAGGATGGATTGCACTCGCTGCCGCAGCAGCCGTCAACGCGCCGGCAGATCCTTCTAGTCGACTCCTTGCCGTTCCAGGTGCACTCACCATGTCGCTCTTCGGACTCTGGCTGATCGCACTGCGTCGCCGATACGGTACGACGAGCCTCTTGGCGCTGAGTGGCTGGGCGCGAAAGACTGGCGCGATCTTGGTTGTCATGATTGGTGCGCTCATCGCGCTGGTGGCACTACCGCCTGGTGTGATCATTGGCGCACGCTTGACCGTGCTGGCGAATGCGGGCGGGCCACTTGCTGGATTCGTCAGCGTTGTCGGTCAGCTCGCGCTTATTGCTGCCGCACTCCGCCTCTTCGTTACCGGATTCACGGAGCAGAGTCCAACGGTGAAGCGGACGCAGCCACTGCGCGCACACAACCCACTCACCGTCGCCCTGCTCGTTGGCGCGTTGGCAATCGGCGCTGGTGCTGCCGGGTGGTTCTCCGTCGAAATTGGCGGCTCCACTCCACTCACGCCGCCCGCGTCGTCCTCGCCGCTGCCTCCAGATGTGAGCCCATCGCCGGACGTCACAGCAGCGCCATAGCGCTAGGAGCTACGCCTCGTCAGAGAGGACCCAGGTATCGGTCGCGCGCTCGTAGTCGACGAGACCACCAGCGCCGAACCAAAGCTCAATCTCGGCTGCTGCGGTCTCTTCTGCGTCGGATGCGTGGATCAGATTCTTTCCTGTCTCTAGCGCGAAGTCGCCGCGAATGGTGCCAGGCGCAGACTCGTGCGGCTTCGTTGTGCCAACCATGGAGCGCACGACCGAGATTGCGTTTGGCCCATCAAGGACGATTGCAACAACGGGGCTCGAGGTGATGAAGTCGACAAGGCTTGCAAAGAAGGGGCGCCCCTTGTGCACTGCGTAGTGGCGCTCGGCCAGGTCGCGGGTTACTGCGGTGAGGCGCATGCCAACGATCTTCAGGCCGCGGTCCTCAAAGCGCGCGATCACGCGACCAACGAGCTGGCGCTGTACGCCGTCTGGCTTGATCAATACGAGGGTGCGCTGACTCTTCATCAGTGGAGCCTACCCGATCACCTGCCTGCGCGCAGGAGACAGGCTAGGCACGATCTTCTGGCGCGCTCTCGTTGATTGTCGGCCACGCACCTGTGGGGAGCTCGATCTGGACATACTCTTCGCCGCGATACTCGAGCCAGGTCCGCACGGGGGTCTCTGGGGTGAGCGGCGCACCAGCGCGGTATTCAATCTCGACCGACTCGTCGCGCGCACGCAGCGTATAGAGGAGGCAGCCTGGCTCCGCCAAATCAAACTGCACGCTCTCAAACGCATCGACGTTGATCGTAATGGTGAGCGGCGTGAAGAGCGTTGAGACGCCTGGGTCGTCACCGAGCACCTCTTCGACCCAGCCCACCCCACGCGCTACAAGCTCCCCGTCGCGAAGGTGGCGATAGGCGACGGTCTGGCGCAGGAGGGGTCGGAGGACATTTGCCTTATCCGCGCGCAAGACGGCGAGGCCGCGATTGACAAAGAGTCCAGGGGTCGATTCGTGCTGTTCGTTCTCCATGTGGTGAGAGGGTAGCGCACCGCTATCATCAGCACGTGCGATACGCCGTTGATCTCGGAAATAGCGCGGCGAAGGCGGCCCTCTTCTCCGAGGGTGCCCTTCGGTCGCTGCG
>JBJSXZ010000063.1:0-3296 GCA_046086645.1 Candidatus Limnocylindrus sp. | reverse complement strand
ATCTGGACGCATCGGAGGAGAGTTCCTGATGAACATCACTGCTATCACCAGCACGCTGCTTCAAAGCCTCGTGCTCCCCGCCGCCCTTGTGGCAACCGCCTTCGCCCTCATCTTGGCTGCCGACGTGCTCCGCCGCGACATCGGGAGCAAGGCAATGCAAGAGGTTTCCGCGATGATCTTCGAAGGCGCGGTCGCATTCATGCGTCGCCAGTACGTCACGATCGCCATCCTCGCGCTCGTGATGTCCGTGCTGATCGGTGCACTCCTTGCCGCCTTCGAAACGCCGGCCGTTGCCGATACGTCGGTCTACGGCGTCGACCTTGGCATCAAGACGGGTATCGCCTTCCTCTTTGGTGCCGTCTGCTCGATGGCGTCGGGCATCATCGGCATGTACATCAGCGTGAAGGCAAACCTCCGCACGGCTGCTGCAGCACGTTTCGGCGTGGTGAAGGCAGTGCAAGTTGCAATGCGTGGCGGTGCCGTCTCCGGCTTCCTCGTCGCCGCGCTCTCACTTCTCGGCGTCTACATCGTCTTCACGGTATTTGGTGGGCTTGAGCGTCCAGACGAGGCACCATTCCTGATCGTCGGCTACGGCTTCGGCGCATCGTTTGTTGCCCTCTTCGCCCAACTTGGCGGCGGAATCTACACGAAAGCTGCCGACGTCGGGTCAGACCTTGTCGGCAAGGTAGAGAAGGGTATTCCTGAGGATGATCCTCGCAACGCCGGCGTCATTGCCGACCTCGTCGGTGACAACGTTGGTGACTGCGCCGGCCGCGGCGCCGATCTCTTCGAGTCGACCGCTGCCGAGAATATCGGTGCAATGATCTTGGGCGTTGGCGCCTTCAAGATCGCCGAGTCGGCCGGTTGGCCGCACCCTGAGGCGTGGATCTTTTTCCCGCTCGTCGTGCATGCCTTCGGCCTCCTTTGCACGATCGTCGCCATGTTCTTCGTGCGAGGTAACGACAACGAGAATCCAATGAACATCCTGAATCGTGGCTATTGGGCCACCACGATCCTGGCTGTTGGCGCCCTCGCCATCGCCTGTTCAACGATGCTCAACATGGGCACGACAGACGGTTGGCTCTGGTTCTTCGGCGCAGGTGTCGTCGGCCTAGCGACGAGCGTCGCCTTCGTCTACATCACCCAGTTCTACACATCGGGCGTCTATCGCCCCGTTCGTGAGCTCGCAGAGGCGAGCCGCACCGGCGCTGGTACCAACATCATTGCCGGAACAGCCGTCGGATTTGAGACAACCCTGGTGACCGCCGTCACGATCTCGGTCGCGATCTTCGCGTCGCACTGGCTCGGGACCCAGGCGGGTCTGGCCGCAGGGCTCACCGGAGTCGCGCTCGGGAAGTTCGGCATCTTCGGCACTGCCGTTGCAACGGTCGGCATGTTGATGACGACCGCCTACATCCTCGCGATGGACACGTTCGGTCCGATCACCGACAACGCTGGTGGGATCGCCGAGTTCAGCCGTGCGCCACAGAAGGTGCGCACCGTGACCGACAAGCTCGACACGGTGGGGAACACGACGAAGGCGCTGACGAAGGGGTATGCGATTGCATCGGCATCGCTCGCCGCCTTCTTGCTCTTCTCGGCCTACCTCGACAAGGTGAACCTCATCCTCGAGCGGGCTGGGCGCCCCCTCATGGAGGGGGTGAACCTCGCGAGCGTGCCCGTCTTTATCGGCGCGTTCATCGGTGCGATGCTCGCCTACTTCTTCAGTTCGCTGGCCATTCGCGCAGTTGGCCGCACGGCGCAGGCGATCATCGTTGAGGTGCGTCGCCAGTTCCGTGAGATTCCAGGACTCATGACCTATAAGGCACGACCAGACTACGCCCGCGTCGTTGACATCACGACGATCGCTGCCCTGCGCGAAATGATCGCGCCAGGCATCGTTGCTGTTGCAACGCCGGTTCTCGTGGGACTCCTGCTCGGTGCCGAGGCGGTTGCTGGCCTCCTCATTGTTGGCACCATTAGCGGAGTGCTCCTTGCGACCGTGCTGAACAACTCGGGCGGCGCGTGGGATAACGCGAAGAAGTTCATTGAGTCGGGTGGCCTGAAGGACGGGAAGGGGAAGGTCCTCGGCAAGGGGGGCGACGCCCACGCCGCCGCTGTTGTTGGCGACACGGTTGGCGACCCGTTCAAGGACACGGCTGGCCCATCGTTGCACGTGTTGGTGAAGCTCCTCGCGACCGTCACTCTTGTGCTCGCGCCGCTCTTTATCGGAAGCTAGCCTCTGCAGAGATGTAAAAAATGAGGCGGCGCCTCCCGCGTGTGGGGGCGCCGCCTCATGCTAGGCAACAAGAAAGTGGGGTAGGCGATGGTGATCGATCCGCAACTGCTCGTTGCACTGGTGCTCGGTCTCGTGCAGGGACTGACCGAGTTCTTGCCGATCTCGTCCTCCGCGCACCTCTATGCCATCCCGTATCTATTTGGCCTGAGCGACCCGCTCCTCTCGTCACTCGCCTTCGGCGCGGTCCTCCACCTTGGCACCCTCGCCGCAGTACTCGTAGCGCTGCGCGCCGATGTGCTTCGCCTCACCCGCGTGGCCCTCGTCGTGGTCTTCTCGCTCGGTCGCCGTCGTGGTGACCCGATCGACGAGCGGCTCATCATCGCGATCGTGCTCGGAACGATTCCGGCCGTGCTCATCGGCCTCTTCCTTGGCGATGCCCTTGAGGCCGCCGTCCGTACGCCGCTGATCGTTGCTGGCGCCGTGATCACTGGCGCACTCCTCCTCTTCGTCGCAGAGTGGCGCGGTCGACGTGAGCGTCCGATGCAGAGCATCGACGTGATCGACGGTGTGGCGGTGGGTTTCGCGCAGGCACTCGCCCTGATCCCCGGCATCAGCCGATCTGGCGCGACGATTAGCGCGGGACTCCTCTTGGGCTTTCGCCGCGAGGCTGCGGCACGATTCGGCTTCTTGCTCGGCATCCCAGCGATTGCCGGCGCTGGCGCGCTCGAGCTTCGTCACGTGATTGCCAATGGGAGCAATCTCGGCTTCTTTGCACCGGCCCTGCTTGTTGGCGTCCTCGCCGCATTTGCGAGCGGACTCGTCGCGATTCGCCTCCTCTTGCTCCTGCTCGATGGTCGATCGACGCGACCCTTCATCGCCTATCGACTCGCCTTTGCTGCCATCCTGATTGGCACCGCGATCGCCCGAGGCGGCGCATAGCGGTGGATCTCGGCAAGAGCGTCCGCCATCGCGCCCTGCGCGAACTTGTATCGCGGCGGGGGATTCGTACCCAGCGTGAACTTGTTACGGCACTGCGCGGGCAGGGGATCCCATCGAC
>JBJSXZ010000062.1:0-2930 GCA_046086645.1 Candidatus Limnocylindrus sp. | reverse complement strand
CGCCGATCCCGCGCACGCTGAACCTCGCACTCTCAGGGATTCGAGATCTTTCCACGATCGAGACGCCTCCAGAAGATCGGCACCCGATTGCGACGCGCGTTGCGGAGGCGAGCCTTGAGTTGGTTCGCGATGCGCTCTTGCGCGAGCTAGAGCGCGGCGGTCAGTCATACTACGTGCACAATCGCGTGGAGTCGATTGAAGCGGCAGCGGCGCAGATTCGCACCCTAGTCCCCGATGCACGGGTGGTCGTGGGTCATGGCCAGATGGAAGAGCGCGCACTTGAGCGCGTGATGGGAGAATTTGTTCGCGGCGAGTCCGACGTGCTTGTGTGTACAACCATCATTGAGTCGGGTCTTGATATTCCGAATGCGAACACGATCATCGTAGATCGTGCCGATGCACTTGGTCTCGCGCAGCTCTATCAACTTCGCGGACGCGTTGGACGCAGCAGTCGACGCGCCTGGTGCTATCTCCTCTACCGACATGAAGATGCACTAAGCGAAGTTGCACGAAAACGCCTTAAGGCAATCTTTGATGCATCACACCTTGGCGCAGGATTCCAGCTTGCGCTTGCCGATCTCGAGATTCGCGGTGCTGGCGATCTTTTGGGTGGTGAGCAGTCAGGACACATCGCCGCCGTCGGCTTCGATCTCTACTCGCAGCTCCTCGCTGAATCGGTAGAGCGACGACGCGCAGAGCGTGATGGACGACCGGTGCCGCGCCGTACGCGCACGACGATCATCGACCTTCCCGTCGCCGCGCACCTTGCCGAGGCGTACGTTGCCGATGCGGGGCAGCGACTGGATCTTTATCGGCGTCTCGGCGTTGCGGCGAGCGTCGAAGAAGTCACGGCGATCGGCGAAGAGCTACGCGATCGATTCGGTCGGCTGCCACCCGCTGCTGAGCGCCTACTCGAGGTGGCCAACCTGCGCGCCGACGCAAGTGCGGCGGGGGTCGCCTCGCTCCTCATGGAGGAGGGGCATCTGGCCGTTCGGCTCGGCGACCTTCCTCGCGCAGTGGGGGCCAAGGTTGCGGCTGAGATGCCGGGGGTCCCTCTCGCCTTGGAGGGGAACCTGCTCCGTTCACGAGGTGCGCTGACCCCCGCTGCAGCGTGGGATCTCGCACGGAGGGTGGTTGCCGCCCTGGGTGCGGCGGCGCCGAGCGCCCCCCTCGCGTAGACTCGCGCGGTGACTCCAGAACAGCTCGCCGCACGAATCCGCACGATCCCTGACTTCCCGAAGCCAGGGGTTGTCTTCCGTGATATCACCACGCTCCTGCGCGACCCGGAGGCGTACGCCGCCGCAATCGACGCGATGAGTGCGCCGATCAAGCTCTGGACGCCCGACATGATCGTCGGCATCGAGTCGCGTGGATTCATCTTCGGCGCACCAATCGCTCGCGACCTCGGCATCGGGTTCGTCCCGGTGCGAAAGCTCGGTAAGCTTCCGGCGGACACAATCTCTATAGAGTACGACCTTGAATACGGCAAGAACGTCTTGGAGATTCACCGCGATGCGCTGAAACCTGGCGAGCGCGTGGTGATCGTCGACGATGTTCTTGCGACTGGTGGCACCGTTGCCGGAACGCTGCGGCTGGTGGAACAACTCGGCGCAGAGGTTGTCGGCATCAGCTTCCTTGCCGAACTCCCCGCGCTCGGTGGCCGCGCGCGGCTTCCCGACGGGATCGTCTCCGCGATTATTCCGTTCTAGCCCGATGGGCGGCAAGCGCGCTGCTCCAGAGGGTGGGCGAAGGGATTTCCTCCGCAACATTGCACGCGACGGCGTGAACTCCGCAAGTTCGCTGCTCGGCGCAGTCGGTGCAATTCGCGAAGAGGCAGACGCACTCGCCACAGAACTTCGGGGCGCTACTAAGAAGTCTGAACTTACACCTGGTGGGGTGCAGCCACCGCGACGTCGTGGCGCAGAGTCGGCACTTGCACTTCCATTTGGTGCGGGCCTTGTCGGGGAGCAATCGGAACGTCCGGATCCAGCGTTTGCATCGCCGATTCGCGATGATGCAGGCGCGATCGTTGTCTTGGATGTCCGAGCACTTCCAGCGCAGATCATTGAACGGCGTGTGACCTCGGCGGGTGCACTCGCCGCGCTGGTCGCCGTTGAGGCGATCGCCCCGGGTCCAATTCGCGCCCTTGCTGCCGGGTTCGCAATGGCAGTGGCGGCCGACGGGACGCCTGGTGCACGTGGCGCACGTCTCCATGCTGCAGCAGGGGCTCTGCGCAACGCCGACCCATTGAGCGATGCCCTTGCCGTCGAGATCGACCTCTTCCTCGCAGCAGCCGAGGGACACGCTGACCTCGTGACCACTCGTGCCGTAGCGCGCGTCGCGGCCTACGCGACCGCCGCCGACACAATTGCCAGGGCGCTCGCACGTCGCCACGGTGCCATCGCGACAGGTCCAGCCCTCGGGGCAACCGCCTGGGGCGACCTCGCTCCCGCGCACGAGGGGGTGCGGCGCGCTGGTGCCACGAAGCTCCTCATTGCGGCGGGGGCCACCTGTGACCCCATCGGTGCCACGCGCCTCGGCGCGCTCGATGCGAGCGACGCCCTTCGTGCCGGCCTCGCCCCTGAACTTCTCGATGAGGGTGCACTCGCCTCGCGAATCCTCGCGGGCGAGGTGGGGGCTCTCCTTCTCGCGGTCACCGCTCGGGCGAGCAACGGGGCCGCCCTCCTGCCAGCTGGCGGCGCGGCCCTCGCTGCGGTTGCACACTCCGCGGGGATTCCCGTGATGGGCGTCGCCACGCCAATGCGCACGGAGGCGCCTGTCGACGCGGCGGCACTGCAGGCGCTGCTCAACGAGCATGCAACGGAAACATCTCCATCTTCGCTCCTTGCGCGCGGCGCCGCGCGCGGAGGCACCGTTACCCGCCCACGATTCGATCTGATGGGCACCAGATCGATGGAGATCATCGTTTT
>JBJSXZ010000061.1:0-20364 GCA_046086645.1 Candidatus Limnocylindrus sp. | reverse complement strand
ACCACTCAATGCGCATCGTACTGCCGGTACTGCACGCGATCACGCATCGTCGGCGACCCGACGCAGAACTTCAACTCCAAGGATCACGAGGCACAGCTCGAGTACCTGCGCCGCACGCCACAGGTGCGCGACGTGCTTATCAGCGGTGGAGATGGGCTCACCCTTGCACCAAAACTGTTCGAGAAGATCTTGCGCGGACTGCGCGATATTCCGCACATTGAGATCATTCGAATTGGATCACGTGTGCCAGTCTTCATGCCACAGCGCATCGACGACGAGCTGTGCGAGATGCTGGCGAAATACCATCCGCTCTGGATGAACCTGCACTTCAACCACGCGCAAGAGATCACTCCCGAAGTGTCACGCGCTGTCGACAAGTTGACGCGTGCTGGCATTCCCGTTGGGAATCAGTCGGTGCTGCTTGCTGGAGTGAACGACTGCGTGCACATCATGCGCAAGCTGGTGCACAAGCTCGTCGAGAACCGCATTCGCCCGTACTACATCTACCAGTGTGACCTTGTCGAAGGTTCGGGCCACTTCCGTACCCCGGTTGGCAAGGGACTCGAGATCATTGAAGGCCTGCGCGGTCATACCAGCGGCTACGCCGTGCCAACGTATGTGATCGACTCGCCTGGTGGTGGCGGCAAGATCCCTGTGATGCCGAACTACCTCATCTCGTATAGCGACCACAAGGTGGTGCTGCGCAACTACGAGGGGTACATCAGCACCTATGAAGAGCCTGAGCAGTACACGCGTCACGACGCCACAAGGTGCGTTGACTGTCGTGCTGCGCGACCAGAGCCCGGGCAAGAGGGCGTCTTCGGTCTGCTCGCCGGACACGAGATGTGGATCGAGCCGAAGGGCCATGCCGAGATACACAACCGCGGCAATACCCAGGCACACCGGCTGCAAGATCCGGCGAAGTGGCAGCCGCTCGGCATCGGTGGTGCGGTTGAGGGGAGCGTCGGTGCAGAGCTCAATGTGCTGCCAGCTGGCACCGAAGTGCGACCGAACGAGGGCGAGCCAACTGCCTCAGCGCACGGGGAGCTGCTCTAACTCTTCTCGGTTCGGGCAGTGCGATACTGCACCGCATGAGCAGGCACGATGAGGCAACACTCCCGCTACCGTGGCCCCCGGTGATAGCCGAAGCACGTTCGCCGTTCACTGCAGTGCGGATTGCAGCACTCATGCTGGCAAGGACGCGGGGAAGACGGGAGCGCCTTGCCGACATCGCCGATGCATTGAACGCCGCGCATCTTGATTGGCTTTTTGAACGCCGCGTCGTCGCCGACGAGCTGTTGCAGTTGCAGGCAAACTGGTTTAGCGACTTCCGCACAACCACCGGCTTCATTGTCGAAGATAGCGACCAAGGACCCGTCATCACCCTGGAAGATTCTTCGCGCATGAGCGGTTGGCTCGAACGTCAGGTTGCTAAAGCGACAGATGAGTGCAAGCGCGAACTCGCCGCATTTGCCAAGAATGATCGCACCGCAGGCGACCGCTAGACGCGCATGAAGCGCGAAGATCTCATCCACCAGACCCAAACGCTCATCGACGAGGGTGAGCGCATCATGCGTGCGCCATCGCGCGCGGCGCTCAACACCTGGCTCGCCGCAAGCGATGCACTCCTCTCTGCTGCATGGGGGCAGATGGATCGCTACCACCAGGCATGGCTCGATGTTGGCCGCATCGCGCAGCCACTCCGTGGCCGTCAGTTGAGCGACGCCGAAGAGGGCGAAGAGATCTGTGCCGTCGTTGCGGCAAAGGGCGCCGTCTTGCGTGCCTCACTCGATGCGGTTGAGCGACTCGACATGCCGTTCCTTGGCGAGACCCGGGGTCGTGCGCGTGACGAGAAGGCTGGCCTCCCCGACCATTTGCATGAGGCGCCGCACGCGCTTGCTGGTGGGGCGAGTGTCTTGCAGGCAGCGATCGATGCCGCACGCGCCGCAGCGGCAGAACATGAGGATCACGCGTTGAATCGCACACGTGAACCACAGAAGAGCGACCGGACCGATCTCTGGTGAGGGCGCGCGCGCGTCTCGTTGCGGTTGGGCTGAGCCTCGTCTTGCTCGCCATCCACGCTCCCGGCCCAGAGGTCGTGCACGCGGTGAGCACGCCAACGATCGAGGAGATGGTTGGCCAGAAGTTGATCGTACGCATGGATGGGCACACGCCGTCGGCCGCACTCACTGGGCGTATCCAGCGAGGCGAGATTGGAGGCGTGATCCTCTTCAGCTGGAACTTTCGCGGTGCGCAGGGGCTCACGCAGCTCACACGCAACCTCCAAGCGATTGCGAGAGATGCAGGGCGCCCGCCGCTCTTCATCGCCGTCGACCAGGAGGGGGGTGGCATTCGTCGCTTGCCCTGGGCTGAACCCGTGAATCAGGCTGCAGTCATGGGCGCGAGGCTGAGCGTTGCAGCGGTTCGCCGTGTTGGACGTGCCACCGGAACCGCGCTTGCGGCGGCAGGGGTGAACCTCAATCTTGCACCAGTTGCCGACACGCCACGGGCGCCGAGTGGATTCATGTATGACGCGGGGCGCACCTTCTCCCGCACCAGTGCTCGGACCGCGCGACTGGCAACCGCCTTTGCACTCGGTCAAGAATCCGCAGGCGTGAGTGCAACGATCAAGCACTTCCCAGGGATCGGTCGCGTTGCGGAAAACACCGACAAGGTTCCAGGCACGGTGACCGCATCGGGTGACGAGCTTGCACGTGACCTTGCGGCGTTTATCCCAGCGATCAATGCGGGCGTCGACCTGGTGATGCTCTCCAACGTGACCTACACCGCATATGACGAAAACAACGCTGCAGGATGGTCGTATGCAATTGCCACCACGCTCTTGCGCAGCACACTTGGCTTCACCGGCGTCACGATCACCGATTCACTCGACGGAACCGCACACTCGCGCGGCGTAACGGCGCGGTCGCTCGCACTTCGCGCAGCGCAAGCGGGGGTCGACCTCGTGATTCTTACGAGCCCCGAGTTCCGTTCGGAAAAGGCCTTTACCCTGCTCTGCGCGGAAGCCCATGCAGGGCACCTCTCAACGCTCCGCTTGCGCGCCTCGTACGATCGAATCCTCGCGCTCAAATCTGGGTACTGATGCTACGCTCAGCGGTATGAGTCACCCCCTGCACGGCGCCCGTCCACTCAGCCGAACAGCTGGTTTTCCTGCTGCGGCGGCACCACTCGTTGCGGACTGGGAGCGGATCGCGGGCGTTGCGCTCACCGTTGCCGTCGAGCGCAATCCTGAACTGCGCGACCGGCTCGGCGACCTCGGCTTGCGCGCACTTTTGCGCGACGGAGAGGTCGTACTGCAGAAGCTCGCCGAGAGCCTCGAGGTTGGGCGGCCAACGCCACTCCGCACATTTACCGAGCATGCCACGCCAACCTGGCGCCGTCGACGCATCTCCATGGACGACGTGACCGACCTCTACGAAGGGCTCCGTGTCGCGGTAGCTTCGGTCATTGTGCCTGAGGCCGCAGCGCTCGCCGACGCTACGCTCGTCGAAGGGATCAAGGTCCTCAAGTGGCATCGGCGACTTGGCGGTGACACGCGCAAACGCAATGCCATTCTCAGGGCGATCTACAAGGGGGCGTAACGATGACCATTAAATGGGTGGCGATTGATCCCCTCGTGATGAACGGTGAGCCGTTCCTCTATGGCACACGACTGACAGTACGTCGCCTCCTCGAGTTGCGCGCCAGCGGCTACACCGCTGCGCAGCTCCTTAGCGAGATGCCTGAACTGCGCATTGTTGGAATTGCACGTGCCTATGAGTACGCTGGCCAACATCGCGAGCACTATGCTGAATTCTTCGACGCGAGTGGCGCGCTACGCGGGCCAGGCCTGACGCCCGCGGAAGCGGCAATGGCATGACCGAAGAGACGCTCTCCACAACGCCGCACGAATCGCAGAAACGCGCGACAGAGCTCGCGATTCTCGATGCGCTGCGCTCCGTTGTTGATCCAGAGATTGGGATGAATGTGGTTGAGCTCGCCCTTATCCGTCAGGTCCTCGTTGGCGAAACAGAGTCAGAGGTCAAGATGATTCTCACCACGCCGTTCTGTCCGTACGCAGGATCGATGTTGGCGCAGGTGAAAGAGGCCGCTGAGTCGGTGCTCGAGCATCCGGTGAAGGTCACACTCTTGGCGGAGCGATGGGATCCGAAAGATGCGGGGCTCGCCTGGTGAACGACGAACTGAAGCTTCCGCCAAGCAAGGTTGCTACCGGCAAGGGCGACGCGGGGACAACCGGTCTGCTCTTCGGCGGCGACCGCATCTCGAAAGATGATGTGCGCACCGAGGCCTACGGCACGGTCGACGAGGCGACCGCCGCGATCGGCATGGCGCGTGCCGAACTAATCGGGCTCGCAGGGACAGAGATCGCTGCGCTCGACGAGACACTCCTGTCGATCCAGCGCGATCTCTTCGTCGTTGGCGCCGAGCTCGCAACGAACCCCGACGCGTGGGATCGCCTCGAAGAGGGACGCACCAAGGTGTCGCCAAAGATGCTTGCACGCATCAATGCCCTGCTCGCAGCTACCGAGGCCGCAATCGTCTTCCCGAAAGACTTCGTGATCCCCGGTTCGAGCAAGGCCTCATCGGCAATCGAGCTCGCGCGAACCATCATTCGCCGTGCCGAACGCTTCTGCGTCACCCTTGGCCGCGAGGGGCTCCTCCCAGGCGAACACCTCCTGGCCTACATGAATCGCCTCGCCGATCTCCTCTGGCTCCTTGCACGCCAAGCGGAGACGCTCGAAGCGGCGGCTTCGCGGTCTGTCTCGCAGACACCCGTTCGCGAATAGTGCGGCAGAGCTAGGATCTCGAAATGGGTGAGGGCGTGACTCTGACGTTGATTGCGGTAATCGCGCTTGCTGTCGCCTTCGACTACATCAATGGCTTTCATGACACGGCAAATGCCATCGCAACCTCGGTTGCAACCAAAGCACTTCACCCGCGTCATGCCATTCTGATGGCTGCGGGCTTCAATTTCATCGGTGCGTTCGCCGGAACCGCAGTGGCAAAAACAATTGGGTCAAGCCTTGTTGACGAAACATCGACAACGCAAACAATCGTTGCAGCGGCGCTGGTGGGAGCCATCGTCTGGAACCTCGTCACCTGGCGCTGGGGAATTCCGAGCTCAAGCAGCCATGCGCTGATCGGCGGACTGCTTGGAGCAACGCTCATTGCAGTCGGGCCTCAAGCACTTCTCATTGATGGAATCATTGGCAAGGTGCTCGTCCCCCTTGTCTCGTCGCCACTCGCAGGATTTGCGATCGGCTTCATGTTGATGGTTGCTCTCTATTGGATCTTCCGGAACTTCCATCGCACGCCACTCGCGCGCACCTTTAAGGTGCTCCAGGTCTTCTCTGCCGGCTATATGGCGTTTGCACATGGATCGAATGACGCGCAGAAGACGATGGGCATCATCACACTGGCCCTGTTTGCTGCTGGGATTATCCCAACGGTCGACGTTCCCATTTGGGTGATCTTCGTTGCCGCGACGGCAATCTCACTCGGCACTGCCGTAGGTGGCTGGCGCATCATGAAGACGATGGGCCACCGGGTGGTCGAACTCGAACCAATCCACGGATTTGCCGCAGAGACTACCGCTGCAACGGTGCTGTTGGCGACTGCACATCTTGGCATGCCAGTTTCCACGACCCATGTCATTTCAAGTGCAATCATGGGCGTAGGTTCGAGTCGCGGGACTCGTGCTGTGCGCTGGGGCGTTGCCCGTCGCATCCTCATGGCTTGGGTGATCACTATTCCAATTACGGCAACGGTCGGCGCGGCCACCTGGTTGGTGCTGCACGGAGTTGGCATTTAGTAGGGAGAGAGGAGAGCGAATATGCGACTGATTCCACGAGACGAGAAGTTTCACGAACTCTTCATCGAACATGGTGAGCGTGTAGCCGAAGCCGCTTCGAAGCTTAATGATTTGATGACTAGCTACACGAATGTGCAAGAGCAGGTTGCCTCTATCCGTGGCGTCGAGAAAGAGGGTGACAAGCTCGTCGGCGAGGTGCACCGTCGCCTCGAACGTGCGTTCATCACCCCGTACGATCGTCAAGATATCCACGATCTCACAAGTAATCTTGACGACATACTCGACGGCATTCAGGCTGCGGCAGAGACGTTTGTCATCTACGGCATTGAGAATCCAACGGATGAGGCGAAAGAGTTCACATCGATCCTTGCCGCGCAGTCGTCACAATTGGTGGAAGCGCTGCGCAAGCTCTCGACGCACACGGGGATCCAGCCACACCTGGCAACGATCAACGATCTCGAGCATCGTGCCGACGGTCTGCGACGCTCGTCGGTCGGCCGCCTCTTCCGCGAGAACGGCAACGCGATCGAGGTGATTAAGTTGCGCGACCTCTACGAACAGCTCGAAGAGGCAGTCGATGCTGCGCAAAGTGCTGGCAAGGTGATCTCGCGCATCCTCGCTAAAAACCACTAGTTGCCCGAAGGTCCCGACTCCGGGGGCACGGTGCGCCCTATGGTCGCAGCGCGTTGCCGCTGCGCTCGTGTGACCCACGCGACGCAATAAGGTACGCTCATCTCCGACGCGCGCAGTCAGGTTTACGAAGGAGTCACAGTGAACGTGCAAGAAGAGCAGCCACCTCGAGGACTCCATGGAACGGGCGCCGTCGCGTTCAGCACCCGTGGCGAATACGGCGTTCGATTCATGATTGCACTCGCCCGCATGGATAAAGGCGAGCCAGTCTCTCTCGCTGATATCGCCGAAGCCGAAGATCTGCCGCGTGCCTACCTTGAGCAGATCATTGGTGGTCTGCGCGACGCAGGGATCATCGATAGTCAGCGCGGTGCGCGTGGTGGCTATCGCCTTGCACGACCAGCAAACGAGGTGCGCATGGGCGCTGTGTTGCGTGCCCTTGAGGGGCCGATCGTGCCAATGGTTTGCCTCGCCGAGGAGGGGAGCGCCTGCAAGCGTTCTGGAACCTGCTCGGTCGTTCCCCTCTGGAGCCGCGTGCGCGACTCGGTAACCGAGGCGCTCGACTCATTCACGCTTGCCGATCTCGCCGTGCCGAACGCGCCGATCAACCTACAGCGCCACCAGAAATAATGAGCGAAGATAGACCGATGAGTACTGCCGCAAGCCACCTCGTCATCAAAGATCTTGTCGTCGCGCCAGCGGCAGATCCGTCAAAGTACATCCTCAACGGCATCAACCTCGCGGTGAAGCCGGGTGAGGTGCACGCGATCATGGGGCCGAACGGCTCCGGTAAGACAACGCTCAGCTACGCGCTGATGGGACACCCGAGCTACACGATCGTCTCTGGCAGTGTCTCGTGGAAGGGCGAGAACCTGCTCGACTACAGCGCCGACCAGCGCGCGCGACTCGGACTCTTCCTCGCCTTCCAGTACCCCACTGCAATTCCTGGACTCTCCGTTGCAAGTTTCTTGCGCACGGCGATGAACGCGCGCCGCTCTGGTCTCGTGCGCGATCCAGAGTTTGATCCGTCTGACCCGGTGAAGGGCGGCATGACCATGGGCGAGTTCCGCAAGCTCGTGAAGGAGAAGCTCGCGCAGTTGAAGGTCGACGAGGGCTTCATGTCGCGCTACGTCAACGACGGGTTCAGCGGCGGCGAGAAGAAGCGACTCGAAATGCTCCAGATGGCGCTGCTCAAGCCAGAGATGGCGATCCTCGACGAGACCGACTCTGGACTCGACATCGACGCGTTGCGCATCGTCGCCGAAGGTGTAAACACGATGCTCTCGCCAGAGCTCGGCGTGCTGGTCATCACGCACTACCAGCGCCTACTCGACTATCTGAAGCCGCAGTTCGTGCACGTGCTGGCGCGCGGGCGCATCGTGACATCGGGCGGGCCAGATCTCGCACATCGCTTGGAGAGCGAAGGCTACGCGCCGATCCTTGCCGAGAACGGCATCACGCCAACATCCGATGAGGCCGCGGCGCCACGGTTGGCGCCAGCGCGCGGAGAGTAGCGGGGGCGCATGGGCGCCTGGCACCGCGCTGACGGGGGCCTCGATCCGCGCAAGGTGCGCGCTGCCTATCCAATTCTTGCCACACGACCGGGTGGCAACCCGCTGCACTACCTCGATTCGGCGGCAACTGCGCAGCGACCGCAGCAAGTTGTCGATGCCGTGAGCAACTTCCTCTTTACGGCAAATGCGAATCCGCATCGCGGTGCGTATGCGCTCGGCACCGCCGCAACCGATGCATACGAGGGCGCGCGCGCACGGGTGGCGCGCTTCCTCAACGTTCCGGCAACAGAGCTCATCATGCTCGGCAGCGCAACAGAGGCACTGAATCTTGTCGCGCGATCATGGGGCCGCGCAAACATCCATCGCGGCGACCTGATTGTTGTAACCGAGGCAGAGCATCACGCCAACCTGATTCCTTGGCAGCAGGTTGCACGTGAGGCAGATGCCGACATCGAGTTCATCCCTGTCGACGATCGCACCGGTGAGATCCTCTGGGGCCGTCTTGACTCAATCTTGAAGCTTCGGCCGAAGGTCGTCGCACTCGCACATGTCTCCAATGTGCTCGGCTCCATTGCGCCGCTCGCCGAGATTGCATCGCACGTGCATGCCGTTGGCGCACTCCTCTCGGTTGATGGTTGCCAGGCAGTATCGAACATGCCGGTTTCGATCCCCGAGCTCGGCGCCGACTTTTATGCGTTTAGCGCACACAAGATGGGCGGCCTCTTCTCGGGTGGCGGACTCTGGGCGCGTGCCGATCTCCTGGCTGATATGGCGCCGATCGAGACAGGCGGCGACATGATTCGCGAGGTGCGCCTCCGTGATGCAACCTTCGCCGAAGGGACGCAGCGTTTTGAGGCTGGTACCCCCGACGCCTCGGGTACGGTCGCCCTCGCCGCCGCCTGCGACTTCCTCGACGAGCTCGGTCGCGCCGCCATTCATGAGCACGAAACACGACTGCTCGCACGGGTGCTGCGCGAACTCCCCGAAGCGCTCCCTGATGTGCGCATCCTCGGCACGCCGCATGCAGAGGGGCGTGCCGGCCTCGTGAGCTTCTCGAGCGACCTCGTGCACGCCCACGACCTCGCGACGATCTTGGATCGCCGTGGCGTGGCGATTCGCGCGGGCCACCACTGCGCCATGCCGTTGCATGAGCAGCTCGAGCTTTCGGCGACGGCGCGCGTGAGCGTTGCTCCGTATACCGACGACGATGATCTCGACGCTCTCTTCGAAGGGCTTCGCGACGCGCGCGCGATCTTCTCGCGCTAGGAGGGCAGATGGGCGGCATGGACGATCTCTATCGCGAGCAGATCCTCGAGCATCATCGGACACCGCATAACCACGGCGTGTTGGCCGAGCCGAGCGTCAGCCTCGACGGTCGCAACCCAAGCTGCGGTGACGTGATCACGATGCAGCTCGTTTTCGACACCGCGGGCACCATCACCGACGTTGCCTTTAGTGGCCGCGGCTGCGCAATCTCGCAGGCATCCGCCTCGCTCCTCACCGATGAGCTGCGCGGAAAATCTGCCGACGAGGTCCTCGCCCTCGGCATGCCGTATGTGATGGAGTTGCTCGGCGTCGAGGTTGGGCCTTCGCGCGTGCACTGCGCCCTGCTCGGACTCGAGACAACGCAGAAGGCGATTGAACGGTGGCGCAGCCGGTGACGCAGCAGGCGGGCGAGTTCGGCCGCGCCACACTCCATGAGATCGATGCAGATGGAGCAGACAGCCTGCTCAACAGCGCAACTCCACCGATACTCCTCGATATGCGCGAGAAGCACGAGTGGGATGCTGGTCATCTTGCCGGTGCACTCCACGCGCCAGTCGACAGCGTTGCCACGATGATTCACGGCCTGGTGCCGAACCCCGAAACGCCACTCGTCGTCTACTGCGCACACGGGGTGCGCTCGGCACGCGCAGCCGTTGCACTCCGCGCGCTCGGCTATACGAACGTGCAGTCGCTGGCAGGTGGGATCGCCGCCTGGCAAGAGGCGGGCCTCCCGCTCGCACCAACGGCGCCGAGCGATGCGCAGCGCGCGCGCTATGCGCGGCACCTTGCACTCCCCGGCTTTGGCGCAGAGGGGCAGGCGCGACTATTGCGCGCGCGCGCGCTGATCCTTGGCGCTGGCGGACTCGGCTCACCGGCGGCGCTCTATCTCGCAGCGGCAGGCGTTGGCACCCTTCGACTGGTTGACTTTGACGCCGTCGACATTTCCAACCTGCAGCGTCAGGTGATCCATACGACCTCTGGCGTCGGTACTGCAAAGGTTACCTCTGCCGCCAACCAGCTCCGTGCATTGAATCCCGATATCCAGGTCGAGGCAATCAACGAGCGACTCACCTCCGACAACGCGGCCGCACTCATGAACGGGATGGATGTCATCCTTGATTGCACCGATACGTTTGATGCACGCTATGCGCTCAATCGCGCTGCGCTTGCAGCGCAGATCCCGGTCGTGCACGCGAGCGTCTATCGATATGAGGCGCGCCTCACCGTGTTCACTCCGGGGTCTGGCCCCTGCTACCGCTGCATGCATGCAACGGAGCCGAACGCTGATGCCGCACCCGCGTGCGATGTCGCCGGAGTGCTGGGCAGCGTCCCCGGTGTGTTTGGTGCGCTGCAGGCGACCGAGGCGATCAAGCTCCTGCTCGGCATCGGCGCACCGCTCGTTGGGCGAATCATGCTCTGGGATGCGCTTGATGCACGGTTTGACGAGATGCAACTGCAGCGGGATCCAACATGCGCCGACTGCTCAACGGTGCAGTGAGCGAGATTCCGGCGCAGCTACTGCGCGAGATGATCGAGCATGCCGTTCACGAAGCGCCGCGTGAATCATGCGGCCTCGTTATCGGATCGGCGCTTCCGCACACTGGTGGAGTCCCGCTGCGCTATATCCCGCTTCTTAATGTGGCGCACGGTGTCGATCGCTTCGAGATGGATCCAACCGAACTCCTGCGCGCGAGCGGCGCCGCCGACGAGGCGGGCGAGGCGATCTGGGCGATCGTGCATGCGCATCCAGAAGGCCCCCCGATCCCCTCCGTAAGCGATCGCGCCGGGGCGCACCACCCCGATGCCCTCCACCTGATCGTTGGCCGCACGCCCGAGGGGGGGCACGAGATTCGTGCCTGGCAGCTCCCCGATGGGTCGATCGACGGGTCGCCCGCCGGGGCCCCACGCGAGGTTCCCATCACTGAGCGCTAACCGGCTCCATCGCGGCAACGCGAGGAGTAGGATGACGGCGGAACCCTCAAGGGAATCGCGCGGAAGAGATCGCAGCGCATCCGGCAGAGATGCTGGCGGCGGATGCGGCGCCGACGGAGCAACGGTCCGGAACCTCTCAGGCAGATGGACCGCGCGGGGATGGGGACGCTGGAGAGCGCCGAACGCGAAGTCGCACGGCGCGCCGACGGAGGAACTCGCGACGCAGACGCGTCGCGGGGATGCTCTCAGGCAGCAAGACAGCGGGGCACCGTGGAGGTGCCCGCATGTCCGGATTCGTTGATCGACACATTGGTCCAGATGCGGCCGATGTCGCCGCGATGCTCACTGTGGTTGGTCAGCCAAGCATCGATGCACTTATCACTGCAACTGTTCCCGCCAGCATCGTTCGCCGCGACGCGTTGAATCTGCCACCCGCGTTGAGTGAGATCGATGCACTCGATCGACTCCGCGAGATGGCAGGAAGCAATCGTCCACTGCGTTCAATGATCGGCCAGGGGTATCACGACACGATCACGCCACCGGTGATCGCGCGCAATATTCTTGAGAATCCCGCCTGGTACACCGCCTACACACCGTATCAACCCGAGATTGCCCAAGGTCGACTTGAGGCGCTTATCAACTTCCAGACGGCGGTCTGCGATATCACCGGAATGGAGATCGCCAACGCGTCACTCCTCGACGAGGGGACCGCAGCCGCAGAGGCGGTAGCACTCTGCCACGCCGTTGGCGGCGTTGCAGACGGGAACCTTGTGCTTGTCGATCACGATACCCACCCGCAAACGATCGATGTGTTGCGCACACGTGCCGAGCCACTCGGCATCTCCGTGGTGGTTGATGTGCCGGGCGCACTCCTCGCCCGTGCTCGCGCACCGCGCGATGGCGAGCGCCCTTACGCGCTCCTCCTCTCCTACCCGGGGAGCTCAGGCGCCGTTCGTTCCATTCGCGCCGATGTCGCTGAAGCGCATGCGGCAGGGATCCTCGTGATCGTCGCCACCGACCCGCTCGCCGCGGTACTGCTCGAAAGTCCGGGTGCGCAGGGTGCCGATGTGGTGATTGGCAGCAGCCAGCGATTCGGTGTGCCCATGGGATACGGCGGCCCACATGCAGCATTCATGGCCACGCGAGACGCGTTCAAGCGCGCACTTCCAGGACGCCTCGTTGGCGTCTCGGTCGACGCCGATGGCGCACCGGCCTACCGACTCACGCTTCAGACGCGCGAGCAACACATCCGCCGCGAGAAGGCCACCTCGAACATCTGCACCGCACAGGTGCTGCTCGCAGTGATCGCCAGCATGTACGTTGCATGGCACGGCCCCGATGGCCTCCGTGTGATGGCTGAGCGCGTGCATGCGCACGCTGCACGAATCGCCGCAAGTGCATCTGCAGCGGGCCTTGCACTTCGCCACAAACAGTTCTTTGACACGATTGCACTCGAACTTGGCACCGCCGCGCGAGCCGATGCGCTGCTCGCTGCTGCTGCCAGTGCTGGGTATGAGCTGCGTCGTCTCGACGCAACCGGCGTTGGGATTGCATGTGACGAGACAACGACTCCTAGTGATGTCGCTGCACTCGTTGCGCTGCTCGGTAACGACGCGCCGGCCACAAGCGACTCACTGCCAGGCGAACTCCGCCGCAGCGATGAGATCCTCACGCACCCCGTCTTTACGCTGCACCGATCGGAGACCGAGATGCTCCGCTACATCTTCCGCCTCGCCGAGAAAGATGTGAGCCTGACGCGCTCGATGATTCCGCTCGGCAGTTGTACGATGAAGCTCAATGCAACAACGCAGATGATGGCGATCGGCCTGCCGGGATTTGCGCACGTGCATCCGTACTCCGACGCAACGCGCCTCCCTGGCTACGCCCAGCTCACCGGCGATCTTGAGCGCTGGCTCGCCGAGATCACCGGCTTTGCCGCAGTGAGCCTGCAGCCGAACGCCGGCTCGCAAGGCGAGTACGCGGGCCTCCTCGCAATTCGCCGCTGGCACCTCTCGCGCGGCGAGCGCCAGCGCACCGTCTGCTTGATCCCAAGCTCGGCGCACGGGACGAACCCCGCGAGCGCGGTCATGGCCGGATTCCAGGTGGTGGTCGTGCGCTGCGACGAGCAGGGGAACGTTGATGTGGCCGACCTTCGCGCGAAGATTGCCGAGCACGCAGGCACACTCGGTGCGCTCATGGTCACCTATCCGAGCACACACGGCGTGTTTGAAGAGGCGATTCGCGAGATCTGCACAGCGGTTCACGAGGCCGGCGGACAGGTCTATATGGACGGCGCAAACATGAACGCCCAGGTTGGGGTCGCGCGCCCGGGCGACTTCGGAGCCGATGTCTGCCACCTGAACCTCCAAAAGACCTTCGCGATTCCGCACGGTGGTGGTGGCCCAGGCATGGGCCCGATCGGTGTGGCTGCGCACCTTGCGCCGTTCTTGCCATCGCGCGAACTTGGCGGTGAGGGGCGCGTCTCGTCGGCGACGTTTGGCAGCGCGAGCATCTTGCCGATCAGCTGGGCCTACATCGCAACACTTGGCCCAGATGGATTGCGGCGCTCCACCGAGATCGCGATCTTGAACGCAAACTATCTTGCAGCGCGCCTCCGCGATGCGTTCCCGATCCTCTATACCGGGCGCAACGGCACCGTTGCGCATGAGTGCATCCTCGATGTGCGCGAGATGACCGCAGCGAGCGGCGTCACCGTCGAAGATATTGCGAAGCGGCTCATGGACTTTGGATTCCATGCGCCAACGATGAGCTGGCCCGTTTCCGGAACGTTGATGGTTGAGCCGACAGAATCCGAGTCGAAGGCGGAGCTCGATCGCTTCATCGATGCGCTGCGTGCAATTCGCGCAGAGATTGTAGCGGTGGAATCGGGCAGGGTGCCAGCGGAGCAGAGCGTGCTGCGCAACGCACCACATACCGCTGCCGACCTTGTGCGCAGCGAGTGGGCGCGCCCGTACACACGCGAGCAGGGCGCCTTCCCACTGCCATGGGTTCGTGCACGCAAATACTGGCCACCCGTACGGCGCGTCGATAACGTGCACGGAGATCGGAATGTTGTGTGCGCATGTCTCCCAATTGAGGCCTATGCCACCGCAGCAGGTGAGACCGCACTACTCTGAGAGGATGAGCAGCCGCACAAACCGACCAACAGGTGCCCGTACCGCCCTTCGCGGCGACGCACTCATCCATGGTCGCATCGTCCCCGACGCACTCATCGAACTTGAGGTGCGTGGCGCAGAGCAGGTGATCACCGCGGTCGGATCAGCGGGTCGACGTGCCGCAGGCGCGCGTGCGCGGCGGGTCGACGGACTCATCGCACCCGGCTACGTCGACGTGCATATTCACGGTGCGGCTGGCCACGACACCCTCGGCCCACGCGGGAGTCAAGCACTGAGTGAGGCGACACGTGGCGCGAAGAGCCCAGAGCCCGACATTGTGGCGGCACTACGCCTCCTCGCCCGCGAGACGGCGCGGCACGGCTATGCCGCGTTCGTTCCAACCTCGCCGAGCCTCCCACTCCCAAGCTTGCGCAACTGGGTGCGCGCAGTCGCACGTGCACGCGATGAGCAGTCGCACGATCGTGCTGCAGGCCGCGCGCGCGATGAGGCGATTATCGTCGGCGCGCACATTGAAGGGCCAGCGATTGCGCATCCACAAAAGGGTGCGAATGATCCGACACTCATCATCGACGCAACGAGCCTCCAAGCCGACCTACAAGATCGTGAACACGATTGGGCTGGACTTTCGATCGTCACACTCGCACCAGAGGTGCGCGGCGGCGGTGAGTTGATCGACTATCTTGTCGCGCGTCGAATCATTGCGTCACTCGGCCATAGCGCCGCAAGCTATGAGCAGGCGACGGCGGCATGGAGTCGCGGCGCATCGTCAGTAACGCACCTCGGCACCTGCATGGAGCCACTCGATCATCGCCTGCCGGGACTGGCGGGCGCCGCCCTCGCACACCCAAAGGTGCGCGTCGAGATGATCGCGGACGGCGTCCATATCGACGTGCGACTCGCCGTCCTCTATGCCCAACTGCTCGGCTCGCGCCTCATGCTCGTCTCCGATGCACTCAGCGCCGCTGGTCAACCCGATGCCGATTTCCGCTTCGGCAGCATTCCGGCGCGATCGGCGAACGGGCGTGCCGCAATGTCTGACGGTACCCTTGTCGGCTCGCTCAGCCTCCTCGACACCGACATCGCGCGCATCGTGCAGGCGGGCTACCCGCTCGCCGCGGCGCTCACGGCGGCGACACGGACCCCCGCCGATCTGCTGCGCCTCCCCGAACTCGGGCGGCTCGCCCCAGGGGCGATCGCTAGACTCATCCACGTGAATCCCGCAACGGGCGCGCTTGTTGGCGCGCTGCGGGGATGACCGGCAGCGCACAGGGCGGCGCAGGGAAGGGGGGCACCATGGGTGACGCGCGGATCCTCGTGGTCGGGAGCACAATGATCGACCTCATCGCCTACGCCGACCGCCTCCCCGAGGCGGGCGAGACCCTTGTTGGCAAGCGCTTCCAGATGGGCTTCGGCGGGAAGGGGGCGAACCAGGCGGTGATGGCGGCGCGCTTCGGCGCCCCTGTTGCGATGGTCAATGCGGTCGGCGACGACAGCTACGGCGCCTCACACCTTGAGAACTTCAAGAGGGAGGGGATCGACATCACCTGGATGCGCACCGTCGCAGGCTCCAGTGGCGTCGCACCCATCTGGGTGGACGGCGCCGGTGTGAATCGCATCATCATTGTTCCGGGCGCCAACGATGCAACCGAGGCAGCCGTTGCCGAAGCGGCAGTGCGTGAGTTCAAGCCGACGATCGTCGTCGGCCAGTTTGAGGTGCCACAGTCCACTACGCTCGCAGCATTCCGTGCCGCACGTGCTGCCGGCATCGCGACGCTGTTGAATCCAGCGCCAGCGGCGCCCATTGATCCAGAACTTCTTGCCCATGCTGATTGGGTTGCGCCGAACGAGACAGAGTTCACGGCGATCTTTGGTGGATCGGCAATTGGCCCCGATGGCGATGAGCGAATCCGCTCCGCATCGGATCGTTCAGGGAATCGTCTGGTTGTCACACTCGGCGAGCAAGGTGCGGCGCTCGCGATCCCTGGCGAGCCGATTCGCCGCATCGCAGCGCCGCGCGTCAAGGCGGTCGACACGACCGGTGCCGGCGACTCGTTCCTCGGCGCGTTCTCATTCGGGTTGGCTAGTGGCCTCGCACCTGACCAGGCAGCAGAACTTGCAGTGGCATGCGCCTCTGCAAGCGTGCAAAAGGCGGGTACACAGAGCAGCTATCTTTCACGAGACGAAGCGGCAGCACTCGCTGCACCGTATCTAGCGGGAGGAGCACGCTGATGGCATTGACTGAGGCAGATGGCCGCAAGCACCACGTCGGGCTCAAGAAGGGCGAGGTCGGTCGCTACGCGCTCCTCCCCGGCGACCCCGACCGCGTCGCGGTGATAGCACGCCGCTTCGATAACCCGAAGTTCGTAGCGCAGAAGCGCGAGTACACCACCTGGACCGGTGAACTCGATGGCGTCCCTGTCGCCTGCACCTCAACTGGAATCGGCTGCCCATCTACGGCAATCGCCGTGGAGGAGCTCGTCGACCTTGGCGTCGATACGTTCATCCGCGTCGGAACATCCGGCTCCATGCAGCATCACATCAAGCCCGGCTCGATCGGCGTGATCACCGGCGCGATCCGCGACGAGGGAACGAGCCGCCACTATCTGCCGCTCGAGTTCCCTGCGGTTGCAGATCTCGAGGTGACCCTCGCGCTGCGCGAAGCAGCAGTCGCTAGCCGCTTCCCGTGGTATCTCGGCGTCGCGCAGTCGAAAGATTCGTTCTACGGCCAACACAACCCGGAACGCATGCCGATCGCCGAAGATCTCGCGCGTCGCTGGAAGGCGTGGATGGCGGGCGGCGCGATCTGTTCCGAGATGGAGGCGGCAACGCTCTTTATCGTTGCGTCAACCCTGCGCGTGCGCGCGGGTGGCGCGATGTTGATCCTCGGCAACCCTGAGCAGCGACCGATGACCGACGAAGAGATGGCGAACTGCTCTATCGATCGCGTGATTGACACCTCAATCGACGGCCTGCGCCGACTGATCGCTGCTGATCGCGCCGCCGGCCGCATCTAGCGTTTCGGAGCCTCCATGGATCCGCGCCTCCTGATCCTCGATGTCGACACGGGCATCGACGATGCGATGGCGCTGCTCTATGCGGTTGCCTCGCCCGATGCGCGCCTGCTCGTTGCAACCTGCGCGCCAGGCAACGCGAGCCTCGAGGCGGTAGTGCGCAACACGCGCGGCGTTCTCGACATCGCAGGCGCAACCGCGGTAGAGGTGATTGCAGGCGCGCGCGAACCGCTCGTGAAGCCGCTCGTCACAACGCCAGAGACTCACGGCCCGACCGGTTTGGGATACGCCGTGCTGCCCGCGCCAACGGTGCCACTCACCATGCCAGCAGCTGGAGCTGCGAATGCAGCTGCCGCACGGATCGTTGCCGAAGTTCGTGCCCACCCAGGGCGGGTGACGATCGTTGGCTGCGCGCCAGCGACGAACATCGCCGCAGCATTTCGGCTCGACCCCGAGCTCCCCGCCCTGGTTGGTTCCGTTGTGCTCATGAGCGGTGCGGTTGCCACGGCAGGGAACACCGGCGCACGGAGCGAGTGGAACGCCTGGTGCGACCCCGAGGCCCTCGACGAGGTCATCCGCGGGTGCGCCATGGCCGGGCGCCGCGTGCTCATCTTGCCCCTCGACGCCACTGAATCCGCACTCATCCGTCCGCCGCACTGGGCTGCCCTCACCGCTGCAGCCGGCCTCCCCGGTGCAGCGCGCGGCGCGAACCTTCCGCCCGTCCTTCGCCTGGTCGACGAGGCGCTGCGCTTCTACGACGAGTTCCATTTGGAGTACGACAAGATCGAGGGCTCACATATTCACGATGCCTTCAGCGTTGCAGTCGCACTCGACGAGACGCTCGCACACATCGTTTCCGCACCCGCCGTAGTAGAAGTGCGCGACGGAGCGACGCGCGGCGACCTCCTCGTCGATGTTCGCGGTCGCACCGGCACGGCAGCGAATGCTCGCGTTGCGCTTCGCGGTGAGGGGGAGCGATTCCTCCAGCGATTCGCCGAGCGCGTTGGTGCGCTCAGTATGCGCGTTACTGGCTAGCTGCTGCGCTCGCGCAACTGCGCGATAGAGAGCCTATCGTGCGCGTCGCGCACCCGTAAGGATCGGAATCAGCATCAACAAGATAAGTGGGGCGAGGATGAGCCGCGCCGCAGACGCGCCGGCAGCGTCGATTGCAATGCCACCCAACGCCGACCCAGCAGAGATCCCGAAGACGACGCCGCCACCGATCAGGGCAAAGCTCGCGTTACGTGGTGAACCGTTTGCGCGTTCAGCAATGACGGCATTTGCCTGGATGAACATCGGCGCAATACCAAACCCTGCGATCGTTGACGCAAGAAGGAACGGCACATACCCATCGACAAGCGCGGTCGGAATCGTTGCAACCGCAAAGCAGACGGCAGCCACGGCGAAGCGTCGCTCTGCCGACCATTGCCAGTCGCTCTTCGATCCGATCGTCACAGCACCTATAAGGCTCGCGCCAGAGTTGAGTGCAAGCGCAAGCGCGATCCCGCCCGCTGCGCCAATCGCCGTGCAGTAGCCAAGGAGGAGTACCTGACTTGCGCCGAGGATCGTGCCGATCATTCCAGAGCTCACCATCAGGAGGGCGTTCTCACGGATCGCTGCCGACATTCCGCCAACATTTGGTTCATGCAACGTCGGCTCCCATCGGCGCTGTCGTGCAACGGCGATTGCGCCGGCAACGAAGAAGAGCGCCGCGGCAACCGCTGGCCCCCATGGCAGGCCTTGCACGATAAGGAGTGAGGCAACCGGCGGCCCGATCAAGAAGTTCACCTCGTCGTTGACCGACTCAAGCGACATCGCACGCAGTCGCAGCGGCGCCTCGTGCAGCACGTGGGTCCAGCGCGTTCGAACGAGTGCGCCCATATTGGGCGTCGCTGCGCCAAACACGACCGCCGCCGCAATGAGCAGTGCCGCCTCACGAGCAACGAGCGCAATCGCGACGATCGCACCGGCTGCCAGGGTGAGCGCAAGAGCTGAGAGTCGCAGCACCCAGCGATGACCGCGCTCGTCGGCCGCGCGCCCTAGGAGCGTCGCGCCAATCGCGTTGCTCACCGAGTAGGCGCCCGCCGCCGCACCGCCAACAGCGTACGAGCCGAGCGGCCCGCTTCCGATAGCAATCAGGCCGATTGGCACCATGGAGATCGGCGCACGCGCGAGCAGGCCACCGAGTGTCGTGGCGAGCGCACCATCGCGCACGAGGATGTCGGCGAACGGGAGCGTTCTTCGACGCGCCATGCGCCTAGTACATCGTGGTGCGCGTCAGGTGGTGCGGATAGTGCGTCGCGTGATAGCTCTTCCAGAGTCGATAGTCGACCTGTGGAATCAACAACTGTCCATCTGCGGTTCGCCGTTCATTCACCTCGTCGGTGAGGAGCGCCGTGGCATAGATCGTGTGCGCACGGATCTCGATCTCCTCTTCGGAGTCGCGCGGAAGCACCTCACCGTTCATGATGCGCTGCTCGAGTGACGCCTCGTACTCGAAGATCCCCATGACGCGCAGCGCCACCGGGACGATGTAGTCGGCGAACGCCGTGCACATCTCCGGGTCGCGGAGCATTGTTCGCCCGAGCGGTGCGAGGCCGCGATGGAGCGACCAGAGTCCCAACTGCGACAACTTCTGAAGGCTGACCTGGTGCCCCTTCCAGGTGCTCACATCATTAAAGCGGGGGAACTCGGTAATGAGCCGCTCAAGGAGGCCATCCCCTTGGGCATACAGGGCGGGGGCGCAGGCGGCCACCCAGTTGTGCCAGCGCCCGCCATAACGTTCAACCAGCGTGGCACCAACCGCGTTGAGTGCGGCGACCCGCTCGGTGAGCATGGGGATCTCGGTGCCACCGTCGGTCTGGAAGAGGCGCTCGAGGTCCGCTCGGGTGACGCTCGCAGCCCACGCCCCATCAAGGATCGGCTCCCCGGCGGTAATGGCACGGTGGAGGCAGGCGAACATCGCTTCGCTGTCGGAGTAGCGGACCCCCTTGTAGTCCACCTCAAACTTCTGGGAGGTGGCGAAGTCGGTAAAGGCGAAG
>JBJSXZ010000060.1:0-1128 GCA_046086645.1 Candidatus Limnocylindrus sp. | reverse complement strand
ACTCGCTGGCCTCCACGCGCGCGGGGAGGTACAGCGTGCCCGTGCACTCTTTGCGTCGTTCTTTCTTCTTATTGGCAGCGTGCTGCTTCTCCTCTTTCTTCTCGCGTTTGCCGCTTCCGATCGGTTCAGTGAGGTGGTGTTTGCTGGCATGAGCATCGCCTCAAGGGCAGAGGCGCGCGATCTGAGCCGGATCCTCCTCTTCTCAACATCACTGCTCGCGCTGTCATCGATTGGCGCCGCCGCCGCAGCAGCAGCCGACCGCTTCGTTGCAACCGCAGCAAATGGAATTATCTACAACCTCGGCACAATTGCTGGCGCACTCATTGGCGGCGTTGCCGCCGGCGGATTTGGCGCTGCGGTCGGCACAGCAACTGGCGCACTTCTCGTCTTTGCTCTCTCACTCCGTGCCCTCGCGACCAGCCCATTTCGGCCATCTGCGCCAAACCTGCGAGATCCAATGATCCCTCAGCTTATTCGTTCACTCGCCCCGCGCATCGCGTCGGCACTCTCTGTGCAGGTGCTCTTTGCCTACTTCATCGGCGTTGCCGCTGGACTCGGTCCAGGGAGCATCACCCTCTGGTCGTACGCGTTCACCCTCCTGCAGGTTCCGCTCGCGCTGGTGTCGAGCGCGATGGCAACTGCAATCTTGCCGCGCGCAAGTCGGATGGCCGCCCAGGCGAATCTTTCAGCACTCGCTGGAATCACGCGCGAATCAATTGGTGTAATCGCGACAATCTATGCACCGATGATCTGGGTAGGAATAGTGCTCGCGCCGCAACTAGTTGGCCTTGCAACGGGGATTAGCTCAAGTGCCGAGACAGTGGGCCAGATGGCTGGTCTCCTCTCTATCTTGCTCCTCGGTCTTTGTGGCCACGGCGTGACGGCACTCTTGATGCGCATCTTCTACAGCCTTGGAGACACGGTGCGCCCTACACTTTCCGATCTTGCCTACGACGTGTTGGGCGTGGCGATTGCCGCTCTGCTCGTACCGAAATATGGACTTGCAGCGCTTGCGGGCGCGCTCAGTGCAAGCGCGTGGGCGCAGGCCGCGCTCCTCTCGTGGCAGGTCAGGCGACGCGTGCCGCAACTCCGCTGGTGGGATCTCTTCGGTCAGCAACTCGCCCCACT
>JBJSXZ010000059.1:0-1946 GCA_046086645.1 Candidatus Limnocylindrus sp. | reverse complement strand
CTGTCTGGCCGGTTGCACTCGCATCGTGACGCCATCTCGACCCGGAGCATCCGCGTCTCGAACCTCTCGAACCTCGCGCATCTCACGAAGGCGCTTCCTCACTGCATCGCGCAACGCACCCGTTCCGACGCCATGAACGATCTCCAGCCGTTCGCCACCAGCGAGCAGGAGCGCATCGATACGTAGCTCAAGCGCAGCGAGCGCATCTTCTACACGCGCGCCACGAAGGTCGAGCGTTGCGGCAATTGGCTCTCGCTGGACTGGCCAGACAAGTTGCAAATCACGCGTGGCGCGCTGGAGGACACGATCAACTTCACCAATGTGCACCTCTCCGTGCATCGAGCCGAACGCAAGGGTGACGCGATCGCCGTTCACGGCGAGAACCTTTCCTTGCTGACCAGAACGCACAACGATAAGGTCGCCAACGGACGGCACAAGCCCCTCCTGCACCGTCCTTGTGCCCCCCGACTCTGGCTCTGCAACCTGCACAGCAAGCTCCTCAAGACCGCGCTGTACCGCTTCAGCACGCCCGGCAAGCTCAGGCGTGAGACTTCCTCCTGCCAGCGCCTCGCGCAGACGTGCAACACGCTCCAAGAGCTCGCTTGCCTCTCTTCGCGCCTCGTCTGTGGCTGTGCTGAGGGCCGTACGGCGCACCTGCACCGCAACGCGGAGCTCTTCCTCTGCTCGCTGGAGCAGGCGCTTGGCCGTCACCTCAGCCGCCTCCGCAGTTTGGCGTGCGACGGCAGCAGCCGCGAGAGATGCGTCGAGCGCCGCTCCCTGGTCGGTGCGTCGCCCCTTCGCAGCGGTGAGGAGGTTCTCGGGAAGGCCAAGGTGCTGCGCAATGGCAAAGGCCTGCGAGCCGCCCGGGATTCCAACGGTGAGCCGGTATGTCGGGCGGAGTGTCTGCAGGTCAAACTCAACCGCGCCGTTCCGAACCCCAGAGGTCACATGGGCATACTGCTTGAGCTCCGCGTAGTGGCTTGTTGCGAGGAGGCGCATCCCTCGAGCGCGGAAGTCGTCGATGATTGCGGCCGCAAGCGCCGCCCCCTCCGCTGGGTCTGTACCCGCACCAGCCTCGTCGAGAAGGACCAGGTCTCCTGGCTGCGCTAGTTCGTGAATGCGCAAGATTGCCGTCAGGTGTCCTGAGAAGGTGCTGAGATTCTGGGCAATCGATTGATCGTCGCCTATGTCCGCCCAAACGCCGCCAGTTTGCGGGAGCGCACTCCCCTTCTCCGCAGGAATAGGCAGACCTGCATGATGCATCGCCGTGAGGATACCCACCGTTTTGAGCGCCACTGTCTTACCACCTGTGTTTGGTCCGGTAATGAGAAGGACGCGATCGTCTGCAGCAAGATCAAGGCTCATTGGCACCGCCGCCTCTCCGAGAAGCGGGTGGCGTGCCGCCTTGAGGACGATCTCACCACTCGTTGCGTTAGCAGCAAAGTTCCAGTCGCGCGTCACCGCAGTACGAAGGATTGCAAGCGCCGCGTCAAGCTCTGTGAGTAACGCGAGGTTGCTGCTGAGCGGCGCTGCTGCACTCGCTACGCGGTCGGTCAAGAGGCCGAAGATGCGCGCCACTTCTGCAGCAACGGCCGCCTCTGCCTCGCGTGCAGTATTACCAAGCTCAACCACCTCAAGCGGCTCAATCCACACTGTCTGGCCGGTTGCACTCGCATCGTGAACGATTCCTGGGACACGCGACTTTGACTCTGCGCGCACGGGCAGGACGTAGCGCCCGTTGCGCATTGAGATGATTGGCTCTTGAAGGTATGGGCTATAGGCTTTTGCTTGCGCAAGCGTCTCCAGCCGTTCACGGAGTCGCTCGAGGCTACTACGCTGGTGTGCACGGAGCCCGCCGAGGAGTGGTGACGCCCGGTCACTCAGCGCCCCGTCCGCCTCGACGGCGCGCTCCAACTCCCCGCGAAGGCCGCGCTCGGGGCTCAGAC
>JBJSXZ010000058.1:0-2624 GCA_046086645.1 Candidatus Limnocylindrus sp. | reverse complement strand
CCCCTATTGCGGCCATGCGCGAGCAAGGGGGCGCCGTCATGTCACTTCGTCTCGCCGCTATAGAACTGCTTCAACTCAGTCCTACCGATGAGGCTGCCGCGCTCAGAGAGCCAGGTATCATCTTGCTCGTCGGTGTTAATGGTGCTGGGAAGACCACCAGTGCCGCCAAGCTTGCCGCACGCGCCCGCGCGGCGGGCGGCTCACCACTCCTTGTCGCTGCCGATACGTTTCGTGCCGCCGCCATTGAACAGCTGCGTCAACTTGCCGAGCGCGAGGGGGTTCCGATCATTGAGGGTCGCGCTGGCGGCGATCCAGCAGCGGCGATTCACGATGGCCTGACCGCCGCTGCAGCACGCACGCTCATGCCGATCATTGTCGATACAGCGGGCCGCATGCAGACACGGGCCTCGCTCATGGATGAACTTGCCAAGATGCGACGTGTGATTGCGCGTCTTGCCCCTGAGCTCACCGTAGAGGTGCTCCTCGTCCTCGACGCTACTGCCGGACAGAACGGCCTCGCCCAGGCACGGGGATTCGATGCAGCTGCGGGCATCAGCGGTGTAATCCTTACCAAGATGGACGCAGGGGCTCGCGGTGGCATTGCGTTGGCAATTCGCCGTGAACTTGGGCTCCCGATTCGGTGGATTGGCGTTGGTGAAGGATCGGCCGATCTGTTGCCATTTGATGCAGATGCATTCGTTGACGGGCTCTTCCCGCCAACGCAGCGCTAGGGTTCGCCGCGCACCTTCGCTTGGCGTGCTACCGGAAGTTCTCTGAGCGATCGCAACTTTCCGATGCGACTGCCAGCAACCATCAAGCCGACGAGCATAGAAGCACCACCGCCGAGAAGGAGCGACGCACCACTCCCAAATACTGAAGAGCTGATCGCACCGCCTAGAAGAATGCCGCTGAGGCGACCAGCGATGTTCACCCCTTCGAATGCGGCATTCGCCCGACCTTGGTAGTGCGCCGGGAAGACACGCCCACGGATCGCTCCTTGGTTCGCATCCCAGACCGTCTCAAATCCATCGCTGAGAAGTTGGTGTAGCACAAGGAGAAGGAGCGCGGCCTCAGGGATGAAGAGCGCGAGTGGTACGAGGATGAGCCCGAATCCAACGAAGAAGAGCCCTAGGACAACCGCCCGCCCTGTCCCGACGGCGAGCGAGAGTCGTTCCGTAAGTGCCCCACCTATGAGTGCGGCGATGCCACCAGTGGCGATGATCCAGCCGATCGTTCCAGCGGAGAGATCGAGGCCTCGGACTAGGAAGAGCATGTATGAAGAACGGAAGAGGCCAAAGTATATGCCAACAACAAAGCTCGAGGCGAGGAGTGGTTGCATGATTGCAATGCTCCAGGTCTGCCTCAAGCCCTCGCGAAACTCAGCTCGTGCGGTGCGCCGAGTGGAGGGTGCAGGGAGGCGTGGCTCCCGAACCCGCAGGAGGGCGATGAAGAGTGCGGAGATGAGATAGGTCATCGCATCAATACCGATCGCCGCTGCGCCGCCAATCCGCTCGATAAGGATCCCCGCTGCTCCGAAGCCGAAGAACTCGGCCGCTCCTCTGATTGCGAGGACACGCGCAAGGACCGGCCGTAGCCCCTCACCTGGGACGAGTCCAGCAAGATAGCTTCGCTCCGCGATGTCGAAGGCCGTTGTCGCCATGCCAGACAAGGCGCTGACGGCAATGAGATGCAGAAGGGTAACCCCGCCAGCGAAGGCTGCAGCGAGGGGGATCGAAGCGAGCAGCACTGCGCGTGCAAGGTCAGCGGAAATTAAGAATGGACGACGTGGTAGGCGGTCGATCCAAATCCCAGCCACTTGGCTTATCAGCGCAGAGGCAATCAGGTCGACGGCAGCGAGAAGCGCTGCCTCTGCGGGGTTGATTCGCAGCCCGATGATGGCGAGAAGGGGGAGGGCGGCACGCGTGATGAACGAGCCGAAGGTCGAGACAGATTGCGCACCGATAAGGAGATTGACATCGCGTCGGACTGCGCGAGTAGGCGCCTCGCCCTTCGGAGCGCGTGCGTTCGGCAAACTCATGGTGGCAACGTACACTATCGACATGTTTGAGGGCCTCGGAACTGCGCTCCGCCACTCCTTGCAGCGCCTTGGCGGCCGAGGGCGCATGAGTGCCGCAGACCTGGATGCCGGTCTCGCGGAGATACGTAGGGCACTCATTGATGCAGACGTGGCGACGCCCGTTGCCGACGCGCTCATTACTCGCGTTCGTACCGATGTCCTGGCGCAGGATCTCGTCGGTGGGCTCGGAGTTGGGGAACGTCTCCTCGCAACTGTTCATCGCGCCCTTACGGAGACGCTCGGCGGTACGGCAGGTGCGCTCGATCTTCGCGAGCGCCCCGCCACCATCATGCTCCTCGGTTTACAGGGGGCGGGGAAGACGACGACGGCAGCAAAGCTTGCCCAGTGGTTTGCCCGCGAGGGGCGGCGCCCTCTCCTCGTCGCAGCAGATCCACGACGGCCCGCTGCAGCGGAGCAGCTTGCCCTTCTCGGAGCAGCAGTGAACATTCCCGTACATCGTGAGCCCCTCGGGACGCCCGTCGCAGAGATTGGTAGGCGCGGGATTGCTGCTGCGAAACGCCTTGGCCTCGACCTCGTGATCCTCGAC
>JBJSXZ010000057.1:0-8654 GCA_046086645.1 Candidatus Limnocylindrus sp. | reverse complement strand
CAACTCCTACTGGTGGGTAGTTCCTTATGCTCAAGATGATGTTGGTTGTTGCTGGCAGACGAATAGCCCGACTGGTTTGCTTATTCAGAGAGAGGCTTCTGCATCGTGCCCGATCAGTGGCAGTCTCGCCACGTGTGCCATATCCTGGATGCGTCCGGTCTTGTAGTCCACGTGGGTCAGCAGCAACACGGCTGCGCCATCGAGCAACGATGCGGGGTCTTCTCCATCAGCTGCGTGGCGAATTTCAATCTCGGGGCGCAGGCCCTTCAGTCCCTCCAAAATGTAGAGGTCGGTCGGAAAGTTCTCACGCTCGGTCACGATCACCGAACGTCCCGGCCGGAGACCAAGTGCCGCTGTGACAACGCGGAAGAGCGAGACCGTCGTAGATTCACCAACCACCACCTCGCCTGCTCCGGCCCCCAGGAGCGGCGCGATGCGATCACCGACGCTCAACGGCAGGGTGTACCAATCGGTCTCGTTCCAACTGCGAATGAGGCGCTCGCCCCACTCCGTGCCGATCACGCGGTCGATCCGCGCCACAATGCTCGACGGCAGTGCGCCGAGCGAATTGCCGTCGAGGTAGATAACGCCTTCCGGAATTGAGAATGCGCCGCGAACTGTCGCAAGCGGATCGCGGGCGTCGAGTTCCGCCGCGCTACTCATCACGGCACCAGTCTACGTTGCCTGACGGGTTGGTTTCCGTATTTGGATGCTCACGCATGGTCGTATCCTCGCACGGGGAGGCCGAGTAGACGTAGCAACGGCGCCACCAGCGCACCGCCTGGTGTATCCATCTCTTCCAGGATGTCAAAGTGGTCACGGTCAGCGATCGTCACACTGGCCAGATCGCGCAGGTACGGCGACCAACGTTCGGTCAAGAGTGCAGCGTTGCGATGAAACTCTTCTGGCTCTCGTGCGCCAACTGCAACGTGCACCGGAATATCGCGAAGCGGCTCGAACAGTGCTGGCGACAGTTGCAGCGCATCCTGCTCGCCCATCCGCACTGCATCGTTGACATAACTCTCAACGATAGGTGCAAGGTCATAGACGCCGCTGATGAGCATGAGCCCTGTGATGCGCCCGCGCACGTCGTCGCTTACGCGACCAGCTCCAGCGGTAACGAGCATCGCGGCAAGGTGCGCACCCGCAGAGTGACCGCCAAGGACGAACCGCAAGGGATTGCCGCCGAGCTGCTCCGCATGTGTTGCGATCGCGTCGATCGCTGTTGCAACCTCATCGAGAATCCCGCCGAGTGTCACATGGGGGGCTAGTGTGTAGCCGATAGAGAGATGGATGCCGCCCGCATCCGTGACGATCTGCGCGTAGCGACCCGCATCGTCAATTGAGCCCTCTTGCCACCAACCGCCGTGCAACATCGCGAACATCGGGCGGCCCTGATCGCGTGCATCCCGCGTCTGAGGCGCGAACCACTCAATTTGCTGCTCCTCGCGCGCGCCATACCTAATGCAGCCGTGCTGCGCGGGTGAAGGGTGTGATGCCCGCGCAAGATCGGTGCGGTCGCGTCCTAGGGCAAGGCTCGCACTCGCATCGTGGGCACGCCTGCTCGGTGAGTACTGCTCGTCGAGCCAGGCCCGCCGTGCCGCGTCAGGGGAGGACGTTGATCGTCCCCTGCATGTTCGCGTGCAGTTCGCAGTAGAAGGTGTAGGCGGTGCCTGGCGTAAGTGCAGGCACTGCATACTCGATGCTGGTAACGCCAGTAACCTTCTCGCCGCTGAAAATCGGATCCCCCGTTGTACCTGCCTCGCGGATGGCGACGTTGTGTGGGATCCCTGCGTCCTGATTGGAGAACTCAAGCGTCAGCGCTTCGCCACCCTTCACAGTGAGAGTGATGACATCAAACTTGATCCCACTCGCCGTGAGCTCCGGCACTGCTGGATCAACTGGCGGAGTCGTCGGCTGGGAGGCCTGCGCAGGCGAGAGTAGCCCCGATTGGCTCAATACCAGGCTGAAAAACGCAATCAGCATGACGTCCAAGAGGAGGCGAGACGGCTTCAGCGGCACTGGGTTCTCAATGGCGCCACCGCGTGCCGCAACTACTGCACGCCACTCACGACGTGAGTCGACGAGCCAACCAAGGAGGGCGACGCCGAGGAAGAGGACGCCGAGCGTGAAGAACGAAAGGTTCATCGCAAGGCCGAAGAGCATCACCGCGGCCCCAGCGCACACAGCAAACGGCAAGAGCGACGGTGGCGGAAGATGAACGCCATGAGGATGGCTCGCTGGCTTCTGCGCTTTCGCAAACGCTGGAGTCCACGTTGGCAAAGAGGCGTGACCGGAGTCGGCAGTCTCCTGCGCGTGCAGCAAGAGGTAGCTCATGATTGTCATCGAAAATCCGGTGAGCGCGAGCAGGAACGACATATAGGGATCGTCGGCTGCGATAAAGAAGACGACCGCTGCTACCTCGAAGACCGAACCGATCAGAAGTGAACGGCTAAGCACGGCAGCCTCCTTCTAAACGATGTAGATCAACGTGAAGAGCAAGATCCAGACGACGTCAACGAAGTGCCAGTAGATCGAGGTGGCTTCCACCATGTCATGGTGTTTAGCCGAGAACTGGCCAAGCCCACCGCGATAGAGGCAGACGCTCAACATCAACACGCCGCCGAGCACGTGTGCGCCGTGGAAACCTGTCAGTGCGTAGAACGTGCTACCGAAGACGCCATCGGCAATACCGAAGCCGAGCTGCGTGTAGTCGTACGCCTGGCCGCAGAGGAAGATAACGCCGAGGATCACCGTTGCGAGGAGGGCACGGTTCATCCCCTTGCGATCGCCCGCGCGAATGCGCCACACCGCAAATTGGCACGTTACCGAGCTGAGCACTAGGAGCGTCGTCATGACCGCTGGGAAGAGGATCTCCCCGTGCAACTCGAAGGCACCGTTTCCTGCCGGTGGCCAGGTGCCTGTCGCGGTACGGAGGTTGAAGTAGGCAGCGAACAGTCCAGCGAAGAACATGATCTCCGAGACGATGAAGAGGAGCATCCCCAAGACGGGGTTGCCGAGTCCCTTCTTGCCGTGCCCTGCGGCATGGCTCGTTTCGTGTACGGCTGGAGTCAACGCGCTCATGCGTGCCCCTTCCCTGATCGTCCGTGGCGAGCGTCAAAGAGTGGACGCTCCGAGGTGATCGCGGGGAGGCGATCGAAGTTCCACGCAGGTGGCGGTGACGAGGTTGCCCACTCAAGGGTGTTCGCCTCCCACGGATCGTCGCCTGCTGGCTTGCCGTTGCGAAGCGAGATGTACATATTCCAAAACAGCGGCAAGAGGCTTACGCCGATCAGGAACCCGCCGATGGTCGCGAGGAGGTTGAGGTCGTTCCAGCCAGCTGTTGGCGAATAGTCGGCGATGCGGCGCGGCATTCCTGAGAGCCCGAGCAGGTGCATCGGCATGAACGTGAGGTTTAGCCCTATGTACATCAAGACAAAGTGGATCTTGCCGAGACGCTCGTCGAGCATCTTGCCGGTCATCTTCGGGAAGTAGAAGTAGAGACCGGCCATGATGCCGAGGAACGAGCCACCGAAGAGCACGTAGTGAATGTGCGCAACGATCCAATACGTTGCGTGAATGGCATAGTCAACCGGCACTGGGGCGCTAAAGGCGCCGTTGATGCCGCCGATCAAGAACATCGAGAGGAATCCGACGGCGAAGAGCATCGGCGTCGAGAAGATCAGCTGGCCGCGCCACATCGTTGCCACCCAGTTGAACATCTTCACTCCCGTCGGAACGGCGATGAAGAAGGTCATGATCGAGAAGAACGGCAGGAACACACCACCAGTCGTAAACATATGGTGCGCCCAGACGCTGAAACCAAGCGCGCCGATGCCGGCCGTGGCGAAGACGAATGCCTTGTAGCCGAAGAGCGGCTTGCGGCTGAAAACAGGTAGGACCTCGGAGATCACACCCATTGCCGGCAACACCATGATGTACACCGCGGGGTGGCTGTAGAACCAGAAGATGTTCTGCCAAAGGATTGCGGAGCCACCAGTGGCAGGATCAAAGAAGCTCCCGCCAAAGTTGCGATCGATAAAGAGCATGATCAGGGCACTCGTGAGCACCGGTGTTGCCATCAAGATCAGCACCGCGGTGACGAGTACCGTCCATGTGAGAATTGGCATGCGGAAGAGGGTCATCCCCGGTGCGCGCATGCGGAAAATCGTCACGAGGAAGTTCACGGCTCCAAGGATGGAGCTCGTGCCGATAAGGATGAGGCCCATGATCCAGAGGTTCATCCCAGGTCCTGGCGAGTACTTGATGCTGCTCACTGGCGGATAGGCAGTCCACCCTGCGTCGGCAGCGCCACCAAGGACGAACCCTGAGAGCACGATGATGCCGGCAAATGGAATGAGCCAGAAGCTGAGCGCATTGATGCGCGGGAATGCCATGTCTGGCGCGCCCAACTGCAGCGGTACGACGTAGTTGCCGATCGCGCCGAGGAAGGGAATGATCACCCAGAAGATCATGATCGTTGCGTGCATGGTGAAGAGCTGGTTGTAGGTCGACTCGTCGAGGAACTGGAGGCCAGGTTGCGCCAACTCGGCGCGAACGCCAAGGGCGAGGAGGCCGCCGATGGCCAAGAAGACGAACGACGAGATCATGTACAGGATGCCGATCTTCTTATGGTCGGTGGTCGTCAGCCACTCATAGAGTCCGATCCCGGATCGAGCCGCTGGTCGAAGTGCCGTAGTCGCCATGTTCGATCCTCCTCTGCCTACATCGTGATGCGGTTGAACCGCGAGATTGCTGGAGTGGCATCTGCCACGTGTGAAGTTGTCATTCGCAGCGTGGCGAATCCCGCTGCGTTGGCAGACGGCCCTCCTGCGGCGATCCATGCGTCGTACTCGGCCTGGGTGACCACCTTGACAGAGAAGCGCATCGCATGGTGCATCAAGCCACAGAACGCGGAGCACTGGCCGTTGAACACGCCGAGCTTGTTCGGCGTGAATTGGAAGACATTCACGTGAACTGGGACTGCATCGCGTTGGAAGAGGAACTCAGGAATATAAAAGCCGTGGTTTACGTCTTGCGATGAGATGGTGACCTGCACCACCTGATTGATGGGCACTACAAGTTGCGGATCCTGTTCGGCGGTGCCGTAGATTTCGATTCCGGCATCGGGGTAGCCGAACTTCCACGCCCACTGATAGCCAACGACTTCAACCTTGACCTGCGCAACTGACTCGTCTCGTGCATCAACAACGTTCAAGACGTTCCACGATGTGAAGAAGAGTGCGATCACGGTGACCATCGGTAGGGCGGTCCAGACAACTTCGAGGACGAGGTTGCCATGAGTTTGTGCAGGAAGCGCGCGGTCGGTCGCCTTGCGGCGATAGCGGATCACGGACCAGACAATTAGCCCTTCGACAAGGAAGAAGACGACGGCAGCAACTACGAAGACAAGGTTGTAAAGGTCGCCGATCAAGATCGCCTGATCGGTGGCTGGGTTCGGTAGGCTAACCGCCTGACAAGCGCCCGCCAGGAAGGCGACGGTGGCAAGGAGTACGAGCGTCGCTAGTCGTCGCATGGTCTCGTGTTGGTCCTCCCTAAAGCCCGCAGGTCCCTGCGCCACGGGAGCATACCCGATCCCCGAACTTGCGTTGCCCTTCAGACAGGCTGTTGCAGAAAATCGCGTTCGCAACAGTGTCCACCACAATGCTGCGGATTCCTCCATACTACGGGCGACCTTGCGCTGACAAAGGTGCACCACTGAGGAGGCAACCAGATGGCACGACGTACAGTTCGGGCGCGGCAGACGAAGCCTGCACAGGGAATGCTCGCTGAGGCGGGCCTCCAGCCTGGACGCGGCGCGCTCATCACGATGGCGATTCTCTGCGTACTGGGCCTCGGCCTCGTCATCTGGCATCAGACCCCCGCCAGCGGCGCAATTGCCGCCAAGGAATCCGAGTGGAAGATCGTCATCTCAGCCGACCGACACATCGCAGGCGATGTCACGTTTGACCTCGCGAATCGCGGCACGATTCCGCATGAGTTCCTTGTCGTCGCAACCGAAAAGACCGCAGAGGAGCTCCTTGCCGACGTCGATCCTGCCACGAATCGAATCGACGAAGAGAATCTTGACGTCGTCGACGAACAGCCAGAGTACGGTGCAGGGACCACCGCCGAACTGACGGTCACGCTACCGGTCGGCCACTACGTCGTGATGTGCAACATCGAAGGGCACTACAAGAACGGCATGTACGCCGACCTCAATATCACCGAACGCCCTGACGGCGTCGTCGTCGAGCGCACGCCGCCACCAGCGCCTGTACCTGCGATCGGTGCAATCACCGGCACAGAGTCTGAATGGGCGATTGAGATCTCAACCGATCTCCATGAGGCTGGCCTCACCACATTCAATCTCACGAATGCCGGCAGCATGCCGCATGAGTTCCTCGTGGTGCGGTCGGACAAGACCGCCGAGGAGCTCCTCGCCGACGTCGATCCTGCAACGAGCCGCATTGATGAAGAACTCCTTGATGTTCTCGACGAGCAGCCAGAATACAGTCCTGGAACTCCTGGGCAGGTCACGGTAGACCTGACCCCCGGCCACTACGTGGTGATGTGCAATATCGCAGGTCACTACCAACAGGGTATGTACGCCGATCTCGAGATCGCGGAGCCTGCGGTATCGAGCGGAAACATCGCTGGGACACAAGGTGAGTGGCTGATCGAACTCGACTCGTACACCCATGTGGCGGGTGAGATGACTTTCAACCTCACAAACAGCGGATCAATGCCGCATGAGTTCCTGGTAGTGCGCTCAGGCAAGACTGCCGCGCAGCTCTTGGCTGACGTTGATCCGGCAACAGCACGCATCGACGAAGAGCTCATCAACGTGATTGACGAGCAGCCAGAATACGCACCTGGTGTTCCTGGCCTACTGACGATCACGCTGAAACCCGGTCACTACGTCGTGATGTGCAATATCGCTGGCCACTACCAACAGGGTATGTACGCCGACTTCACCGTTGTGAAGTAGGGCCCCACGCATCTACAAGAAGCCCGCGGGCAACCGCGGGCTTCTTTGTGCCCGCAGTCAGGATTCTTACTCGATCGTGTGACTCGGTTGTCGCCTGACAGCGGCAATACCCGAGAAGAGAAGCGGCAGCGGTGCAAAGATGATCCCAATCGCGCCCGCAACGAGGACTGCCCGTAAGCCGGCTGCGTCGGCAATCAGTGCGCCAACCACCGTGCCCAGCGGCATTCCGAGAAGCATCACCCACTTCATCGAGGCATTCATGCGTCCGAGAAGTCGTTTAGGCGTGATCAACTGACGGTAGGTGATCTGATTCGAGTGGAAGAGCGCGGCACCGAAATAGGCAACGATCTGTCCACAAATCGCAATCAACGCGATGCCAGCACTGCCAACGCCGGTGTTGAGGAGTGCGAGGACGAGCGGAAAGATTGGCAAGATCGCTGCGCCAACGATAATGCTGTGGCCCACACCGATTCCCGCTGCGATCCGTGCACTGAGAAGCGAGCCGAGAACAAGCCCTATGACCCCAGCACCGAGGATGATGCCAATCAGTTCGGCAGGGAGCAAAAGTTCACGGCGTGCGTAGGCAATCATCACGCCACCATTGGCTATGCCCCCGAAGAAATTCATCGCGAGTGCAGCGAAGGCATTCCCACGCAGGTGTGGATGCCCAAGCACCCAGCCGAGCCCCTCGCGCATCTCGCTCCACAAGCTTGCGCGTGATGCGTGGTGATCCGGGCGTGCAGGCGGAACCTCAAGATGACGAACGCGTCGGAGGAGGAAGGCGCTCGCTAGGTAGCTCAGCGAGTCGAGGATGATCGCAAACGGGCCGCCAAATCGACCGACCGCGATGCCAGCGATCGATGGCCCCGTGATGCTCGCCGCAGAGTCAAGCACCATCAGGCGGCTGTTGGCAGCCGCAAGTCGCGGGCCTTTCAAGAGTGCTGGGAGGTACGACTGGTGCGCAACGTCATAGATGAGTGAGCCGAACCCAAGGCAGAAGGCCACGATATAGAGGAGCCCGATCGAGAGTGCACCGAACGCATAGCTAACGGGGAGTGCAAGGAGGAGCGTCATCCGTGCAAGGTCCATCGCGACCAAGACGGGGCGGCGCGTGCGGCGGTCGAGCAGCGCCCCGACTGGAAGGCTGAAAAGCACAAATGGAAGGAGAAACGCTCCCTCGATGAGCGCCACTCCCCCATCACTCGCGTGGATCACATCAATCGCGATCAAGGGGATCGCAATATTCGACACTTGTGAACCAAGCATGCTCACCCCCTGTGCACCGAAGAGGAGGCGGATGTCGTGATCGGCGAATAGATCGCCCTGCGGGACCCGAAGCCAGGGGGGGCGGCTAGTCATGCGTTTCTTCATCGCGCCACAATAGAGCGTGCGTGCACATTGGACCGACGGGCTCGCGGCGCGAATCCCACAACGCAACGGATCCGATACCCTGACGACATGCCAGCAATTACCGCACCGGATATCACGCTCCTGAAGCGCACGCCGATCGCAGATCTCCTCACCGCACGGCCGCGTCCCGTGATCTCGCTGACTACCGCGCCGAGCGGCTTTGAGGGTGAGGGGTTCCCGGTGCGGCGCGCCTTCATGGGTGCTCCGCTCAACATGATCGATCCGTTCATCATGCTCGACCAGATGGGCGAGG
>JBJSXZ010000056.1:0-3284 GCA_046086645.1 Candidatus Limnocylindrus sp. | reverse complement strand
TGACACGCCAGGTCGAATCTGGTCAAGGATCCCCGCGAGCGCCCGATCAGCGACAGCACACGCTGCCGCAATGCGCTCAATCTCTGAAGCCTCTTTCACGGCTCGAACAGCTGTTCCCCATCCGCGAACGCTTTGGAGCTCTACTCCAGGGGCGGCCTCTGCAATGCGCTCCCATACGGCGTGGCGCACCTGTTGAGCGTCGAGTCCGAGCTGCCGTACGCCGTGGCTGAGCAACCATGTCGCAATTGCCAAACCGACGTCGCTGCCATAGTCAATATGGTCCACATCTGGCGCCTCCCGCTGCGCCTGGATGCTGTAGCGCGAGTCGACAAGAAGGGCAAGCGCATCTGCGGTGAGAAGAAGCCAGCCGCTTGAACCTGAGGTCGGCTCCTCGTTCGGGCCAAAGCGAATCCCCGTAAAATATCGAGCGTCGGCATGGCTAGTGAGCATGAGCGCGTCGACCCCTTCGCGCGCCATGCGCGCACGGAGTGTTGCTAGACGCGTTGGACGGGCCAGGCGATCTGCATCGAGCCATCCCGCGAGTGTTGCGGGGCTAGGAGGAGCGGCGAAATCCGTAGGTGTCGGCAGCGAGGCGTGCCTCACGGATTGAACCCATACATCTCCGCCTTGCGCAGATGCTCCGCGAGCGTCTTGCTGTAATCGGTTGCACCGTCACCGCCAGGAATAGCAATGAAGTAGAGCTCCTTACGGCTGCTGTCTGGGTTACGAGCAGCTGCAATCGATGCTGCGCTCGGCGTGCAGATCGGTGCGGGAGGCAGACCGCGACGCGAGCGAGTGTTCCACCGCTGCAAATCTTTGGGGATTGATGGCGAAGATGCGACGTCGTATATCCCATACGGGATAGACCAAAACACATACTTCTTCCAACTGGAAATCGCGCGCTCGCGCAGGTTTGCACTGTCAATCATGTAGATCAATGTGACGTCCGAGCCCAGGCCCATCCCGACCTTCATGCGATAGGCAAAGACACCGGCAATCCGTGCACGTTCGGAATCAATTGAGGCTTCGCGTTCGACGATTGAAGCAAGCGTAAGCACCTCGGCAAAGCTACGCCCGTCAGCCGTCGCACCACGCAGTTCCTGAGGTACGCTCTCCGCGAAACGATCGAGCAGCATGCGCACGAAACCGTCGGCGGTCATCGAGAGGGGCACGTTAAAGACGCCAGTGCCGATGCGACCTTCAAGCGAATCTCTTGGTTTCAGGTCGAGCCATGCGTAGTCAGCGCGAATGTCTTCGGGCGGGTTGCGGAGGATCGACTCAACACTGGCCGGTGTAAAGGGGAGGTTGAGTGTGCTGAGCTTGGCAATCACCTGTTCAAGGCGGATTCCTGCGCGAAGGGCCACAGCAACGGTTGGCTCGCGATAGGGCGTCGTCAGCGCCGCCGCGACCTCGGTTGGCGTCATAGCAGGGGCGACAAGGAAATCGCCAGCTTGGAGCAATCCGTCGAGTCCGGCGCGGTGCACGGCGATGATGAACCCTGCTTCGTCGCCGATGAGCCCAGCGTCAAGAAGTTGGTTTGCAATTTCACCAGTTCCGGATCCTTCGGCAATGCTCACGCGTAGCACGTCAGAGGATTCACCTGCCGGATCGGTTAGACGGCTACCGAGTCGATCGAGAATGACATCGCCGATGACGGGCAGATCGGTGATACCTGGGCTACGAACGGCAATAGAGATGAGCCGGTCGCCGATGATCCCTGGTGCAAGCAAGCGAAAACCAATCACGAGCATGAGTGCTAGGCCGATCAAAAGACTGACCCGTTGACGAACGCGTAGAGTCATTTGCGATCATCCTGCTTGCCAGCCAACACTTTCGCAGACGCTACGGAGATCACGAGGGCGGGATCTGCGTAATCTTCTAGGATGAGCCGCGCCGCTGCTTGATCAAGCGCGGCACGATGCGCCTCACGACGCACCGGACCTGGTGGCCCGCCACCGCTGCCACGAGAGGCTCTCCCGACAAGCTGCGCGGCGCGCTCGGTCGAGTAGCGTTCATCGACAAAACACACTGGCAGACTGACAGCGTGCGCAAGAGCTACCGCCCACGCGTGTGTCGCTTCCGCCTGTTCACTCCATCTTCCGTCACTATGGAGCGGCAGCCCAACAGCGAGCTGCTCGACGCGTGTCTCTGTACAAATCACCTTCAGACGCTGAACATCACCATCAATCGACGCCGACCGACCCAGGGTTGAAAGGCCGTGGACCCGCCCATGTTCGTCGCTCACGGCGAGGCCGATTCGGCGGTCGCCAAGATCGATCGCGAGGACGCGCATCACACTGCTCACCCGACACTGACCGGCGTAACACCGAGTGCTTGAGCAAGAGCTGCTACTGCCGCCCGTGGATCGCCCCCATCGGCTCCTCTTCCCTGGCCCATTGCGGGTCGCCCGCCACCACGCCCGCCAACTGCCGCTGCAGCGCTCGATGCGAGTGCACCGGCGTCGGCCTGCAATGCATCAACCCCTTCAGCAGTAACGAAAATTTCGGCTACATCACCAGCGTTGACGAGTGCGATTACCCCTGCGCCGAGCTTCTCTCGCAGGCGCTTTGCAGCGTCTTTTACCGCTTCTAGGTCACCCAGATCGACGAGGGCGACGAGCGCACGAACCCCTCCGGCGTTCTCTGGAGTGGCCGCGACGATCGTGGCAATGTTGAGCGATCCGCCCGAGTTCGAGCGCGCCCGACGCCTTGCCTCTTTGAGCTCCTTCTGAAGAGCCGAGATTCGCTCCGGCACGAGGGCCACATCTTGGACGCCAAGCAGTGTGGCTGCCTCGGCAATCACACTCCTTTGCGCACGCAGATACTGGTCAGCTGCATCGCCGGTTAGTGCTTCGAGGCGGCGAAGTCCTGAGCCGATGTTCCGCTGAGATGTAATCAAAAAATTTCCAACCTGCCCCGTTGCGGTGCAATGTGTTCCTCCGCAAAGTTCATGCGAGTAGGACTCCATCTGAACCGTGCGCACTCGCTCTCCGTATTTTTCGTCGAAGAAGGCATCAGCGCCTGCATCAACCGCCTCCTTCATGGTCATTTCGGCCACCGTTACCTTGAGATTCGCGCGAATCGCACGCTGCACCTCATTCTCCGTTGCATCCAACTCAGCATCAGTGAGCGCTCGGTCGGCCGGGTAGTCGAAGCGCAGGTAGTCATCCGCGCGGCGGCCGCGCCGCAAGCGCCACCTCGTAGCCGCGCGGCATGCGGCGCAGATAGTCCTCGCGCGCCTCGGCGGCCCAGCCGCGCAACTTACCGCCGAGCGCGACGACGTGC
>JBJSXZ010000055.1:0-2364 GCA_046086645.1 Candidatus Limnocylindrus sp. | reverse complement strand
TGGGGACTGACCCACTGGCACGAGCGCACTCATTGCGGAATCGAGCCCTCGGCGAGCTGCTCTACGGATCGGGTGGTCGGGTGAGTGAGATTGTCAACTTAGACCTTGATTCAATCGATCTTGCTGACGGATCTGTGCGCCTTTTAGGTAAGGGTCGGCGTGAGCGTGTTGTGCCTATCGGCGAACCAGCGGTTGACGCTGTTCGACTCTATCTCGATGCGGGCCGCCCAGTCCATTTGGAGTCGCTATCGCGTAGTACAAAACTTGACGTCGACACAGCGGCCCTCCTTCTCACACGAGGCGGTCGACGAGTCCGTCGCGAGGAAGCGTGGTCTGCCATTCGCGCGGCAGCTGTCGCCGCTGGACTCGGTGAAGAGATCCATCCGCACACCCTGCGCCATTCCTTCGCCACCCATCTCCTTGATGGAGGTGCCGACCTGCGTGTGGTTCAAGAGCTCCTTGGCCACGCAGACATCGCGACAACGCAGCTTTATACCCACCTGCTCGGGAGTCATGTGCGTGACGCCTATAAAAAGGCGCACCCTCGCGCATAGCGTGGCGTCCGCCCCGCCTGAGGCGGTAGGATGCGCCTGTGAACCAACCAGAACCGCTCCAGCGCGTTGCCCAGGCCGCACGGCATCTCCAAGCCGTCTTTCAGGATTGGCGAGCCGCTCGCGGAGAGGCTGATCGCGCAGGATCTGCTGGACTCTCGCGCCTGCGAGAGTTAGGTGTAGGCGAGGCGATGCTCCACGCGTTCGCTGCGAGCCACCCTGCTGACCGAGCGGCCGCTACACGCATGGCAGAAGCGTTGCGACAAGCAGGTGCTGGACCGAGCGAAGAGGTAGCCGCGCTTATCCACGATCTTCCCAAGGGGCAGGTTGGGCTCTTCCTCCGTATCGTGCATGTGTTGACTGGATCAACAACGATGTCCTATGAGTCCGGAGCACCCCTGCAAGGCCTTGCAGCGCTGCGTACGCATGCAGATGCGGCACCACACCGCGCACGAGAACTTGGTGCAGCTGCGGACGTCATTGCGCTCCTGACAGAACTCGCGCACATTGAACATGGTGGCACGGCTGCGGACCATCGCGTTATGCGTCTCCATCGTGCAGATCAGGGTCGACTGTGAGTACCCGCGGACTCGCAGACGGTTTTGAGCTTCCGGAGCCAATGAGCCCAGACATTGAGGGCGTAATCTTCCGTCGCGAACACGGCGGAATTTTCGGCCGCACGCGCTCCTATGTGGCGCTCGGTGAGTTCAGTGGACCCTATGGCCTCCTCCTCGCGCTGATCGAGAAAGATGAACTGGATGTGCGGCGCGTCCCGCTCGCATCCTTTGCAGATGAGTTCTTGAGATATTTCGCAGAAATTCCCGACGACCGTCTTGAGACCCTCTCGGCATTCGTCGCTGTTGCCGCACAACTCATCGTCCTGAAAAGTCGAGCGCTCTTGCCGCGTCCAGTCGCGTTACCCGCGAGCGAGGCGAACGATCTCAACCTTGAGACGGAAGAGAGCGATCTTCGCATTCGACTCCTCCGTTATCGCGTTTTCCGTGATGCAGCCCGTGTCCTCGGTGAACGTCTGCTGACGCCGCTATGGCATAGAGAGCCTCCATCTCGCGAACTTCCAGTTCAGCGGCAGGTCCCGGTTGCTGAGCTCGTCCCGATGCGCTCAGATCCCAAGCGCCTCGCCCGCGCCATGGCGCGCATCGCACTTCGTCGCAAGCCCCTCGCTAGTTTTGCCCTCTCCGCAGTAGGGCTCAAGGTCTCCATTAGTGACAGGCTCCAGGCAATCCGCATGGCGGTGCAGGCGAACGGTGCTTCAGGCGTCGACCTTGAATCCCTCCTCGGCAATCGACAAGACCGTTCGTTTATTGCGGTAACCTTCCTTGCACTGCTTGAATTGTCCAAGCGACACGAAGTCTCTGTCAGCCAGGAACTTCTGTGGGGGCCAATCACCATCAGGGGAATGGAGGGAGCGTGAACGAGCGTGCCGTGCCAGAGCAGCGCCCCGTAAGCGTTGCTGACCTTGAGGCGCTCCTCTTCGTAGTCGATCGGCCGCTCAATCGTCGGGAGACAGCAAAACTCCTTGATATCGACCGTGCACAACTCGATGGACTCCTTACGGAGTTGAAGAAGAGCCTCGCTGGAAGAGGCATTACGCTCATCACCCACGAAGACGAAATCCAACTCGCCAGTGGCCCAGCGCAGGCGCGCGCCGTGTTGGCGTGGGTTGGCACAGGCGGTTCAGACCTGACTGCAGCGCCCCTCGAGACACTCACGGTGATTGCCTATCGCCAACCGGTTACGAAGGCCGGTGTGGAAGAGATCCGCGGCGTCGATGCCGACTATGCATTGCGGGTTC
>JBJSXZ010000054.1:0-6031 GCA_046086645.1 Candidatus Limnocylindrus sp. | reverse complement strand
CTACACGACGCTCTTCCGATCTGATCAGCGTGCGCCGAGCGTCGCCGCTGCCTTCAGTGATGCACCAATCGTGCGGTCGATGCGCGCGATCAATTCATCTTCTGGCAGGCGATACCATGCCTCACCTCCGCCCTTCCGCGGCTCAGCCACCTCGTTTGGATCGCGGATCGTGTCCGACACGGTCAGGATCGTTCCAGCGCGAACGCTGCGCCCCTTGGCACGTTCACGCATTGCCAAAAGGAAGATCGCCGCCGACTCCATCTCGACACCGAGGTAGCCCCGTCGCCCCCAGCGTGCAGTACCTTCTGGTGCTGGATCGTAGAAGACATCAGAGGTCACGATCGGTCCAACGTGTGTCGTGAGCCCCTCCGCCTTCGCCGCAGCAACAAGCACATTCGTGACATCGAGGTCAGCGGTTGGCGCAGTTGGCTCATTGAATCCCAAGATTGGCCCAATGCCACTACTTGCAACTGCGGCAGAAGCGACGAGTACATCGCCCGTCTGCAAGCCGAGGAAGCCGCCACAGGTGCCGATGCGCAGGAATGTCTCCACGCCAAGATTCAGGAGCTCCTCCATCACAATGCTCGTGGTAGGTGTCCCCATCCCCGTGGTCTGGACGCTCACTGGCACGCCGTTGACGGTGCCGGTGTAGCCAAGTAGGCCGCGGTGCTCGTTGACTAGGCGTGCCTTCTGAATGCCGCCATCAAACCGTGCCGCAATGCGCTTCGCGCGATTCGGGTCGCCTGGGAGGAGTACAACTGGGGCGTAGTCCCCGCTCTCAGCGTGCAAGTGGATCTGGGCCATAGCTACCTCCGCACAACTACTGGGCCTCCCAAGGACGGGAGGCTCCGTTCCGTGTAGCGTACGCCTCATGAGCGCAAAAGGGATCCACGACCCCGCGGTTCGCGCCTTCCTAGAGAAGGCACGCTTCGCCACGATCGCAACCATTGACGCTGACGGGGCACCCTTCTCAGCCGTCGTCTGGTATGCCGTTGAAGCCGACCACCTGGTAGTCAATAGTGCTGAAGGGCGCCGCTGGCCGGGCAACCTGCGACGAGACCCGCGGGCATCACTGATGGTGGAAGATGGATACAACTATGTTCAGATCCTCGGGCGCGTCCGAATTGACGACGACCAGGAGCGTGCACAAACGCAGATGGCCGCGATGGCGGCACGCTATCTCTCGAATGCTGCAGTCTTGGAGAAGTCACTCGCAGAGTTCCGCACACAACACCGAGTCTTGATCGAGCTCCACCCACATGCAATCTTTTCTGGTGGGTCGGCAGCGATCAAGCGCGCCTCGGCAGAGTCCTGATGTCAAACGGTGCCGCAAAGATCGGCTACGCCGCGATGCTCGAGCAGTTCGGTCCGCGCGAGGTGACCGAGTACTCCGTAGCGGCAGAGAAGGCGGGATTCAGTGGCGTGATGGCCGCCGACCACTTCCAGCCCTGGGTCCCAGAGCAAGGATCTGCACCATTCGTCTGGAACGTGATGACCCTCATCGCCGAGCAGACGAAGGGTGATGTTGGTCCAGGTGTCACCTGTCCTGGGTGGCGCCTGCACCCCGCAACCGTTGCTCAGGCGTCGGCAACGCTCGCGGCGATGTATCCGAACCGCCACTGGCTTGGCCTCGGATCTGGCGAGGCACTGAATGAGCATGTGGTGGGCGGCTACTGGCCAGAGGTTGGCGAGCGAATCGCGCGCATGTTCGAGGCGATCGAGATCATTCGCAAGCTCTTCACCGGAAAAGAGGTGAAGCATGCGGGTCGCTGGTACCAACTCGAGAGCACAAGGCTCTGGACGCTCCCCGACGCACCGCCGCCAATCTACGTTGCAACGGCTGGGCCGGTCACGGCGCGGAAGACGGGCGAGCTGTGCGATGGGATCATCACGGTTGGCGCCGCCGACGAGAAGATCCAAAGAGTATTTGAGAAGTTTGCCGAGGGTGCACGGGGCGCGGGCAAGGATCCCGCAACGATGCCGAAGATCCTCCAGCTCCACCTCTCATGGGCGCCAACCGACGAGGAGGCGCTCGCCAACGCACTGCGCGAGTGGCCAAACGGCGGAATGAAGTTCCCGAAGCAGGACATCCGTAACCCAGCCGACTTCCAGCAGATGGCGAAGCTGGTTCGACCCGAGGACTTTGCAGGTCGCATGCTCATCAGTAGCGACCTTGAGGCGCACCGCGTCGCGATCCAGCGCTACCTCGATATGGGCTTTGACAAGATCTACCTGCACAATGTCGGACGGAATCAGGCGGAGTGGGCCGCTGCATTCGGGCGCGAGGTGCTCCCCGCCCTAACCGCGTGAGCCCGCGCGTCGCCCTCCTCGCTGGAGGCGTTGGTGGAGCGAAGCTCGCAGATGGACTTCGCCGCGCACTTCCAGCGGGCGATCTTTCCGTGATCGCCAATGTGGGCGATGACTTCGAACTTCATGGACTCACGATCTGTCCAGATCACGACACGCTCCTCTACACGCTTGCTGGGCTCGGCGACCGCGAGCGCGGCTGGGGCCTTGCAGGAGAGAGCTGGAATGCACTCGAACAGTTCGCCACGATTGGTGCCCCAGCATGGTTCCGCCTCGGCGATCGCGATCTTGCACTCCATGTCCACCGCACGGCACAATTGCGGAGAGGCGGACGCCTCACCGAGGTGAATCAAGCCCTGCAGCGCTCGCTCGGCCTCCAAGAAGCACCGATCCTCATGGCGAGCGACCAGCCGTTGCGCACACAGCTGCGCACGGGCGATGGGTGGATGGAGTTTCAGCCGTGGTTTGTTGGCGCGCAGGCGAAGCCAGAAGTAAGCGAGGTCACGTTCTCTGGTGCAGCCGATGCGCACGCAACGCCAGAGGTGCTGGCTGCACTCGCCTCCGCTGAGCGCATCTATATTGCGCCGTCGAATCCACTCGTCTCCATCGCACCGATCCTGGCAATCGCCGAGATTCGCAGCGCAATCGTGGCTGCGCGTACAAGGGGGGTTCAGGTTATCGGTGTATCGCCCATTGTTGCTGGAGCTGCGTTGAAAGGCCCTGCCGATCGCATGCTTGCGGCAGCCGGCCTCCCCGTCTCCCCCGCTGGCGTTGCGGCACACCTGAGTGGGCTCATGGATGTGCTCCTCGTTGAGGCCGTCGATCTGACGCCTGCACTGATTGCCGAGGCGACGCCGCACGTGACAAAGCTGATACCGGGCTCGATCGTCATGCGCAACGACGATGACCGCCTCCGCCTTGCGCGCGAGCTGCTCGCGCTGTGATCATTGCCGTTGTTCCATTTCGGAGCATTGAGACATCGAAAGAGCGGATGGCGCCAGCCCTCGACCCAGCAGCGCGGAGTGAACTCGCCGCACGACTCCTTGAGCGAACGCTCCTCGCCCTCTCGAATGCACCGAGTATCGCTCGAACGATCCTCGTCTCGCCCGACCCGCTCGCACGGGCACTTGCTCGTGGCTACGGCGCCGAAGCCCTTGATGACGATGGGGTGCCGCTGAATGCTGCAATTGAACGGGGGCTCCGCGCTGCTGAGGCCGCAGGCGCACGCACTGCAGTCGTTATTCCCGTCGACCTTGCGGCGATCGATGCCGCGGCGATTGAGGCGCTCATCGCGGAGTGGCGCAGTCGGAACACTGCGACGCAGCCAGGGATCCTCGCCGCCTCTGATGGCGGGACAGCAGCACTCGTCCTTCCGCTACCAACCGCACTCGTGCCACACTTTGGACCTGAAAGTGCGACGGCGCACGAGGCTGAATGTGTGCGCATCGGTACGCCCGCCGGCAGGCTTCACTCGCCCCTTGCGGACGACATCGACACCATTCAGGATCTCGCGAGTGCCGTGCGCCAGCATCCGCCAGTCAGCCACGCGGGGATCATGGCAACCGCTATCGACGGGCTCGGCGAAATCAACGCTGGCGACGATCTGCCGCTGCTCATTGCAACATGCATTGCTCGAGCAACCGAGCGACGCCAGATTGGGCCGCTGAGGCCAGACGATGTGATCGCGGTCACTCAGAAGATCGTCTCGAAGGCCGAGGGCGCCGTTGTTGACCTCGCCACAGTTGAGCCACGCGAAGAGGCACGAGCCTATGCCGAGCGGTGGAAGCGCGATCCCCGACAAGTTGAGGTCGTGCTGCGCGAGGCGGTGCGCGTCGTGCGAATGGATCGGGGCGTCATCATCACTGAAACGGTGCACGGGTTTGTCTTGGCGAATTCTGGCGTTGACGCGAGTAATGTTGGTCCACGCAGTGGCGAGATCGTCACCCTGCTCCCCCGCGATCCAGACGCATCAGCGCAACGGATTCGCCAAGCGATTGGTGCGGCGACGGGAGTGACGCCTGGGGTGATCATCACCGATTCGTTCGGTCGGCCATGGCGGCTCGGAATCACCGATGTCGCAATTGGCGTCGCCGGGATCAACCCGCTCGAAGACCTTCGCGGCACGCCTGATGCCGATGGGCGAGTCATGGCGGCAACCGTTCGCGCCGTTGCCGATCAGATCGCCGCCACGGCTGAGCTCGCCCTCGGCAAGACCGCTCGCCGCCCGCTCGCACTCGTGCGTGGCGCGGGAGCCCACATCGCCGAGCACGGCAGCATCCGCGATAGCCTAATGCCGAGCGACTGGGACCTGTTTCGCTGAGAGGACTGCGTGCAGGCGTAGTATTACTACACAGGTGGAGGTTGCATGACAGAGAAGGGTTTCTCGATCGACTTCGGCGCAGCGCCAACGGGAGCGACTGCAGCCGAGCCCGCAAAGGGCGGTGCTGCCACGCATAGCGCCCTGGTCATCCTCGGCTCGGGACCCGCCGGCCTCACCGCAGCAATTTATGCGGCGCGTGCAGAGCTTGCACCAACCGTCATTGGCGGCTACGCGCCTGGCGGGCAGCTCATGCTCACGAGTGAAGTCGAAAACTTTCCTGGCTTTCCCGAAGGGATCCAGGGACCAGATCTCATGACAAAGATGCGCGCGCAAGCCGAACGCTTCGGTGCGGTGATGGTGGATCAAGATGTCGAGCGAGTCGACCTAACCGCACGGCCCTTCCGAATTTGGAGCGCCGGACGTGAATTTACGGCGGATGCGCTGATCCTCGCAACAGGTGCCTCTGCAATCTGGCTCGGACTCGAATCTGAAACGCGCCTCCGCGGTCGCGGCGTGAGCTCCTGCGCAACGTGCGACGGCTTCTTCTTCAAGGGGCAGGAGGTAGCCGTCGTAGGCGGTGGTGACTCTGCACTTGAAGAGGCGCTCTTCCTTACACGCTTTGCCACCACCGTTCACCTCGTGCACCGCCGCGACACCTTCCGAGCGAGCAAGATCATGGTTGCGCGTGCCGAGGCGCATCCGAAGATCACGATCCATCGGAATCGCGAGGTGATTGAGGTTCTCGGGGAGAAGGCAACCGAAGCCCTCGTCCTCCGTGATACGAGTTCAACAGGTTCGCAGACAACCGAGCGCCTCGCCGTAGGAGGCCTCTTCGTCGCAATCGGACACCGCCCGAATACCGCGCTGCTGGGAGGCGCACTCCCAGTCGATGAGGCTGGCTACCTCCGCCTTGAGTCGGGCACTAGTGCATCGGCAATCGATGGGGTGTTTGTCGCAGGTGATGTGCACGACCATCGATATCGCCAGGCTGTTACCGCCGCGGGTGACGGCTGCCGAGCGGCGCTCGATGCAGAACGCTGGCTTTCAGAGCAGGCGAGCGCGTAGGGCGCGCTGCACAAGGCGCACCAGGTTCCCTGTTTACCTCATGGTTGCTTTTGGCGTTCGCCCATAACGGGCGAACGCCCTAAACTCCGAACGTGAGCGTTACCTCTCCCGTCCCTGCTGCGTTACGAATACTCCGATCCGAACAACGCCTTGAGATTGACTGGGCCGACGGGCATGCCAGTACGTACGAGACCGCTGCGCTCCGCTGGCTCTGCCCATGCGCCTACTGCCGTGGCGAGGCGGGCATGCCGGGGTGGCTGGATACTAATCCGAGCCTCACCCCACAGCAGTCGAACCTTGTGGGTGGAGGGATCATCGGCAACTATGCCGTCTGCCTCT
>JBJSXZ010000053.1:0-13447 GCA_046086645.1 Candidatus Limnocylindrus sp. | reverse complement strand
GATGCCGGCAGCGGCCTGCACGCGGCTGTGCATCTCGTCGGCAAGGTGTGGCGCCATGGGGGCGACGCCAGCGAGCAAGTAGTGAATCGCCTAGTTCCATGCGGCCGTGCCTGCGACGGGGCTGCCGCGATACGGGAAGAGCACATTTGCGAACTCCATGAGCTTGGCGACCGCAGTGTTGAAGCGGAAGGCTTCGATGTCGGCGCCCACGCCATTGATCGCCTTGTGTGCCGCGCGGCGCACCGCAGCTTCGCCGGTGGCCTGGTCTTGGCCTGCAGGCAGTACGCCAGAGTTCGGATCTCCCGGCTCCTTGCCGTGTGGGTCGAGTGCTAGGGTCCAGATACGGCCGAGGAAGCGCACCATCCCGCTGATTCCGCTCGAGGACCATGCTCCGCCCTGATCCCACGGGCCCATGAACATCAAGAAGAGTCGCACCGCGTCGGCGCCGTGGCGGCTTACCAGCTCGTCTGGATCTTGCACGTTGCCGCGCGACTTTGACATGCGTTCACCGTCGGCACCGAGGATCTGCCCCTGGTTGAAGAGGCGCGTGAATGGCTCAGATTCACCGATCAGTCCTAGATCGCGCATCGCCTTGGTGAAGAAGCGCGAGTAGAGCAGATGCATCACAGCGTGCTCTGCACCGCCGGTGTACTGATCGACGGGGCACCAGGCATCGACAAGCTTTCGATCAACCGGGCCAAGTTCGTTCTTTGGGGCGAGGTAGCGATACCAGTACCACGAAGAGTCGACAAAGGTGTCCATCGTGTCGGTCTCGCGCTGGCCAGGACCGCCGCACGTTGGACAGGGGACATTCAGCCAGGCTGTCGCAGTCTTGAGTGGCGACTCGCCGGTGGATTTGAAGTCGACGTCATCCGGAAGTGTGACGGGGAGTTGGTCGACGGGGACACCAACAGGACCACAGGTCGCGCAGTGGATGATTGGGATCGGCGTCCCCCAGTAGCGCTGCCGGCTGATGAGCCAGTCACGCAACCGGTAGGTGACCTTCTTCTTGCCCGCCTTCGCCTGTTCGAGGTGGGCGATCGCCGTGGTGAACGACTCCGGCCAGGCGGTGCCATCCCAGGCGGCGCTATTCACGGCGACAGCGGCGCCGTCAGACTTTTCAACATACGGGAGCGGTACGGCGTCGGGTGTAGCGGCGAGGTGCTGTGGGGCCACCACGGGCACGACCGGCAGGTTGAACTGCTGCGCAAACTCATAGTCGCGCTCGTCGTGCGCAGGGACGGCCATGATCGCCCCGGTGCCGTAGCTTGCGAGGACGTAGTCGGCGATCCAGACGGGGATGCTCTTCCCGTTCACGGGGTTGATCGCATGCGCACCTGTGGCGACGCCACTCTTCTCCTTCGTTGCGGTGAGCCGGTCGATATCGGTCTTGCGCTTCGTTGCCTCGATGTAGGCGCTGACAGCGCTGCGATGCTCTGGCGTCGTAATGGTTGAGACCAGCTCGTGCTCTGGCGCGAGCACCATAAAGGTCGCACCATAGAGCGTATCGGGGCGTGTGGTGAAGACGCGCAGCGCCTCACCGCCAGGGTGATGTTCTGTGGCCGCAATCCTGAAGTCGATCTCTGCACCTTCGGATCGTCCGATCCAATTCGTTTGCATCGTACGGATCTGCTCGGGCCAATGTATGCCATCGAATGAGAGGAGCTCATCGGCGTAATCGGTGATCTTGAAGAACCATTGCGTCAGATCGCGCTTGGTTACCTGGGTTGAGCAGCGCCAACAGACGCGATCCACACCTTCGACTTGCTCACGCGCGAGCGTCACCTCGCAAGATGGGCACCAGTCGACCGGCGCCTGCTTGCGATAGGCGACGCCCTTCTCGTAAAACTTGAGGAAGATCCACTGGTTCCACTGGAAGTAGATAGGATCACAGGTCACAACCTCACTCTTCCAATCGAACGAGGCTCCCATGCTGCGCAACTGGCGGCGCATGTTCTCCATGTTGGCCACCGTCCACTGACGCGGATGAATCTTGCGCTTGATCGCTGCGTTCTCGGCGGGGAGGCCGAAGGCATCAAAACCAACGGGGTAGAAGACGTTAAACCCCTGCATGCGCTTGTAGCGCGCGACGGCGTCGGTCGGCGTCTTTACGTACCAGTGGCCGATGTGCAGGTCGCCCGATGGGTAGGGCCACATGGTGAGGAGGTAGTAGTTCGGCTTGGTGGTGTTGGTGAGGTCGGTCGCGTGGAGGCCGAGCTCCTCCCATCGCCGCTGCCAGCGCGGCTCAATCTCGGTCGGGTCGTATCGCTCCAGTCGCTCGTCTTGTTCAGCCACAGGTGGGGCTCCTCTCCCTCCAAAACACGCCATCCAGCGGCTTGGTGGAGCTAAAGGGATTCGAACCCTTGACCTCTTGCATGCCATGCAAGCGCTCTACCAACTGAGCTATAGCCCCAAGGGTGGCGAGTGTATCAGGCGGCTCCGCTTGAACCGCGGCCCCTTCTCCCCACAACGGGGAGGAGGATGGCCGCCGCCACGACGAGGATGAGGCCCCCAGCAAATGCGGTGAGCCCTACGAAGAGGGTGGCGAGAAGTCCACCCAAGATTGGCCCGGCAGAGATCCCGAGATCAAAAGAGAGGTTGAGCGCGCCATTTGCACGTCCTCGTTCACCAGGAACGCTAGCGATCGCAACCGCACCTGCAGCTGCAGGGAAGATCAGTCCTTAGCCGACGCCATAGAGGGCCATGGCGATCAGGTCGACGGTGAGCGTTGGGCTCACCGCGAGGAGGGTGAGCGCGCCCGCAAGCGCGCCGAGACCGACGAGCGAGATGCCGAACGGTCCGCGGTGGTCGACTCGGCTGGCGACACGGCTCAACATGATTGCGATGGCGATAACACCGAAGATCGTGAAGAGTCCGCCACTGGCCCCTGCGGCATAGCGCAGCGCGCCCACCTGGTCGCGCCCCTCCGCGAGCGCGCGCGTGATGAGGCCATCCTTGATGAACCCCGTCACGCTACCTACGGCCACCTCGAGGCCGAAGATGGCTACGAGGGCGATGCGCAGTTGTGGGTCGGCGAGGATGCGACGCCACGCTCCAGGCGCTGATGCGGCAGATGCGCGTGGGGCGAGCGTTTCTGGCAAGAGTGGCAAGACGATCACGAGACCGAGTGCGATCAGCAAGGCAACACTAAGGAAGACCGCTGTCCCACCAGCGAGCGCTGAGATGATTGCGGCGCTCGCAGGACCAACTACGGCTGCGATGCCGATCAGTGCTCCAGCACGACCGAGTGTGCGACCGCGGCGGCCGATGGGTGCCGCATCCCCGAGGAGGGCGAAGAGCGCCGCGGCAAGTGCACCGCCGGATGCACCGTGGATGAGTCGCGCGATCAAGAAGAATGGGAGCGAGTCTGCGAGCCCATAGATGGCAATCGCCGCAGGGCTAATGATGAGAGAGACCATGACAACGCGCCGACGTCCGACCCGATCGGCAAGCGCGCCGCCAATCGGGTCGAAGGCGAGGTTGGCGAGCGAATAGGCGGCGATGGCGAAGCCGACGAGGAGGGGGCTGCCGCCAAGCTGCTGAGCGCGTGGGCCAATGACCGGAAGGAGGGCGAAGTTGTCGATGAACGAGAGGAAGACCGCACCGTAAACAGCAGCACGCTGGGTACGGCTGAGTGTTGGCGGGGTAGCTTGAGTTGTGCTCACGTGCATAGCATCCCACCTTCACACGCATCACGCCCTGCGTGCGACACTGCCGAGGTGAGCCTACGTCCGTACACTCTCATCCGCAGTCCACGCGCTCGCCGCCTCTCGTTGCGTATCGATCCTGAGATTGGCCTTGAGGCAGTCGTTCCTGAACGCTTCGGCGAAGCGCGCGCACGCCGCGAGGTAGAGGCGTTCATTGCAACGCGCCTTGCATGGGTGGATCGTTCGCTTGCGCAAATCGCGCGACGCCGCGCGGCACTTGGCACAAATGGGCGCGTAGAAGTTGGTGGCGTCATTCCCTATGCGGGACGGGCCCATAGGATCGTTGTCGCACCCTCTACGCATCATGGCGGTATCGCGATTGCGAACGGCAAAATTCTTATCCCCGAAGTGATCGCGCGTGACCCAGACCGCGTGCGAACGCGGTTGAACGGCTGGTTGCGTCGGCGTGCGCGCGCAGTTGCAGAGCAGATGATCAACGTCTATGCGCAAGAGATGCGCGTTAAACCTCATCGCATTCGAATCGGCGATCAGTCAACGCGATGGGGGAGTGCGTCACCCGATGGGACCATCTCGCTTTCGTGGCGCCTCGTCTTAGCGCCGCCATCGTGTTTTGAGGCGGTGATCGTGCACGAGCTTGCGCACCTGCGCTCACGCGGCCACGGTCCGCCTTTTCGCGCCGTGGTGGAGCGCCACTGCCCCGATGAACTCGTACGGATGCGGCTCTTGCAGCGACTCGCCCCCGCCCTTGGTGCGGTGCGTTAGTTCAGCGTCCTTTTTTCGCCTTTGCTGCACGCTCGTCGGCTCGTGCGAGCACCGCGCGAGTGATTCGCTTGATGAGCGCAGTCGGGAGCTCGTGATCGGGCGTGAAGTGGATCGTCGTCCCAGCAACCGTGAAGCCCGTCAGCTCCTGACCGAAGAGCGCTGAGACATGCCCCGCGTAGAGGCTGAGGCCGCCGCGGCGACTGCCAAAGTGAACCCGTCCACCGTTTGGGAAGCGGATGCCCGGAACCCCATAGGAGACCTCCATCACGCCGCCAGGAGCGGTTGCAAGGATGGTGTCGCGCAGGCGCCGGAGACTGCGCGCCTGATCGGCGGGGAGAGCGGCAATATAGGTTGCTACCGTGGTTGCTGTGCGTCGGCGCGTGGTAGGTGCCACGGAATCCTCCAACATGAAACGGCTGGTGGAGCTGAGGGGATTCGAACCCCTTGCCTCGACAATGCGAATGTCGCGCTCTACCAATTGAGCTACAGCCCCAGTCGCGGAGCAGCAGAATAGCATGGGGCGGGGTAGCATCGGGAGATGAACCCCATTGCGCTCGCACTCCTCTCCGCTGCGATGTGGGGATGCACAGACCTCGTCACCACCTATGTCGGACGACGCATCGGCTCACTCCGCGTCGTCGTCATCGCAGTAACCACCTCGGTGGTCATAGCCGTTCCTGTTGCCATTGCACGCGGCGCGTTCAGCGTCACGTACGATTCCGCCATCGTTGGCGCAACACTCATCATGGGTGTTGCTGCTGGGATCGCCTATATCGGTGTCTTCACCGCATTTCGTCTCGGGCCGTTGAGCGTTGTCTCGCCGACCGTCTCCGCCTACGGCGCGTTCGCGGCCGTGCTCGCCGTCTTCTTCCTTGGCGAGCGCCTCACCGCAACACACCTCGTGGGCGTGATCGCGGTGGGTATGGGCATCGTCCTCCTCGGCCTGCGAACTACCGGCACCGGTCGCAAGCGCCGTGCGTCGCTCGCAAGCCCTGGTGTTGCATTTGCCGTGATCGGCATGGCGCTCTTTGCTGTGATCACTGTCGCGCTCACAATCCCAATTCATGAGTACGGCTGGAGCACGGGGATTGCCCTCTCGCGATTGGGCAACGTCATCACCGTCTGGGCGATCCTTCTGACGCTTCGTGCACGGCATGTATCGCTACCGCGCTGGGCGCGCACCGACCTGCTTGGTGAGGGACAGCGGCTCGATCGACGCGGGATCGCGCTCGCCGTCTTCGTGGGCCTGGCCGATACGCTCGCCTTCTTCGTCTTCGCCACGGCGCTCGAGGGGGGACCAACATGGGCGGTCTCGCTCCTCAGCTCGCTCGGCCCGATCATCGTCGTACTAGGCGGCTACTTCGGCTATGGGGAGCGACTCCGTACGGCCCAACTTGTCGGGCTCGCCTCGATCGCGCTCGGCATCATCTGCGCCTCGCTCCCCGCGTAATAAGAACAAATGTTCTATACTCTTACGGGACGGAGGCAGTATCCTCGCGAAGTGGTGCCCCCCTTCGGCCTCCGTCCTACTCCACTCCTGATCGCACTCGTCGTGCTTGCCGGGGTCCTTACCGGCTGTGGTCCTGGGGCGGCGAGTCCGTCACCCAGCGGTAGTCCGACGGCGGTGGTCATCTCAACAACCTACGGGCGCGTCTGGGGGAGCCTCCCGACCGACTTCCCCCTCCTCGCTGATGGACAACCGCTCAAGCGGCTCGACGTGATCGCCAGTGGCGCAATCTGGAGCGAGCTCTCTGTGAGTGCCGCCGCGAGCGCTGCCGCCGACGAGTTGCGTTCACTGGGCTGGGAGGTCGCCGCCATCGTCGATGTGGGGGATGCGCGACGCCTCGACGCCGTACGCGAGGACGGGGCATGCACACTCACGATTGCCATCGAGCCGCTCGGCACTCGAACTTCGCTTGTCGTCTATCTTGGTGAAGGATGTCCCCAGCCGTAAGCGCAGCAAAGGTAAAGGAGTAGGTCGAAGATGGCACCAAGGTTGAAGCGCGATGAAATCATCGGGCCAATCCTATTGTGTGCTGTACTCGTTGCGATGATCCTCTCCGTCGTCGGGATCCAGCTGCTCGCGCGCTAGCGAGCCGCTCGCTTCTTCCCTGCCTCCGTGCGGCGACGCTCGCGTGACGAAACTGTTGCTGGCGTCATTGCACGCAAGAATCGCCCGTACCATCCTGCGAAAGCCCCTGCGAGTGCGCCAGCAATGCCGACGAAGTAGAGATCGCCGAAGACTGATCCACCGTCTTGCGTGGTTAGTCCGGCAAGAATTTTCGCAATTGGGTTTGTCGCTTCAAGGACTGTGAGATCAGCAAGCGATGCGACGGCCAGCGAGCCGAGGTACGAGATGATGCCGAACAGCGCACCCATCATCCATGAGCCGCGGCGCGTCAGCATGCCGCCGAGGAATGCGAGAACAAAAGCTGGTGGCAAGAGAATCGACTGGACGCCGAGCTGCACCCACCATTGCGCGATAAGGCCAGGCTGGATTGCCACGACGATCACGACGAGTGTGAGCGCAAGCGGCACGAAGAAGGCACGCGTGCGCAAGAGACTCGGCAGCACCTTCAGGTCGGCACGGATCGGCGCGGAGGTGAACGACCCGCGAAGTGCAGCGCGGAGCCCTGTGCCGGAAGGAGGAGGGGTGGGAGTTGCGGCACTCACGATATTCGGCGCTTCTGCGGAGATGAGGGTGCCAGCCGCAGCAGCCTCTCGGCGGGCCTTCGCCGCAAGGCGGTTCCTTCGGCGCACCTCGGCGCGCTGCTCAGCGTGAGACTGCTTTGCCATGACTCCTCCTCTGCATCCTGCCGCCCCATCCTACTGGCGACACCGCCTCTGCGCGAATATGGGTGTAGTACTGCGCGGGACAGATACTGACGAGACCGCCCCCGCAGAGGCGCAGATGGCTTGCAATTCTCGGCTCTCGATACCCCCGCCACTCGTACTTTCGCTCGTACTCATTGTGGGTCACGCGGCACTTCCATTGCGTGTCGATGCAGCAGGAGCCCTCGTCACGAGCCCACTCTTGATCTATGAGGTAAAACCCGGCGGCAGTAGTGCGCTTGATGAGCGAGTCGTCATCGAGGCAACCTCAGCATCACCTGTCGCACTCGACGGCGTGACAATCCTCTATCGGTCTGCCAGTGGTGCGACGAGTAGGACACTCGCTGATCTCACCGGCCTGACGGCGATTAGTAAAGGTAGTCGTGTCACAATTGCCAACGTGAACGGCATCTATGCCGGCGACGCATCGCGTACATGGAGCGAAGGGATCGCATCTACCGGTGGCGCACTGGTGATATTAGATCACGGAGTCGCACTTGACTCTATCTCATGGGGTACTGCAAGTGTCGCCGCTGGTGGCGAAGGAACACCTGCACCAGCTCCATTGAGCAGCATGCTCCTTCAACGCAAGCGTGACGGTGCTGGCGATCTGATTGACAGTGGCAGCTCCTCTTCTGACTTTACGTTAATTTCAGACAGTCTTACACCTACACCCACACCTACACCCACACCTACACCCACACCTACACCCACACCTACACCCACACCTCCGCTGACAGTTGCTGGAGTGCGCTCCGCACCGATCGGTAGCCAGGTAGTTGTTGAGGGGATCGTCAGCGCTAGCTTTGGCGATCTCGCTGAGCCCCGCCTCTACGCCATGGAAGATGCTGCAACGGGAGTGGGGATCTTCGTGCTCGGTACCGACGGCCAGGATGCGCCGGCATACGGAACCCACATACGGGTGACGGGGACGCTCGCGCTGCGGTGGCAGGCGCTGACGCTCGTGGCGCAGCAGGCACCGCTCTTAACTGCATCTGGCACGGTGGCGCTCACAACCCCGGAAACCGTTACCGAACTTGGCACAGCTCCATGGGCATGGGAGGCGTGGGAGGGGAGGCGGATCGCGGTTGTAGGTCTCCTTGTAGGGACGCCGACCAGCCTCTCCAACGGGGCGCTCAGTCTCCAGATTCGTGTACCGCGAGGGGATCTTCTGTCGCTCGCCCTCACGCCTGCGGCTCAAGTCGGGGTGGTCGGAGTCTCCATGGCTGCAGGGACGCGGGTGGTGGCGACGGGGCTCCTGGCGCAGCGCGGATCGAGCGCTGGAGGCGGGTATCGACTCTGGCTCGCACCCCATTCGGGGCTCGTAGAGTCAGACCCTGACACAGAGGGTGCCAGCACTGGTCCGACACCAGATTTGAGCACGAATACGCCCCCGCCAGCCCGGTTGTACTTGCCACGCTCAATGCCGACGATTGCCCTCCCAGCACGTCCAACGAGGGCCTGGCTGCTCGCTGTCCAATCTAGGCTTGGGGTAATCGGCGGGCGGCTCGAATTAGGCGTGCACAGCCCGATAATCCTCGTCTGCCTTCCCCAGATTCCGCCACGCACGAACCGCGCACAAGCTGGTGGGTTGACCGTGAGGGGAAAGCGTGCGTATGCTCAACTATGGTGAGAGTTACAGGAGGGCTCATCGGGCCCCTCGGGAGCTCTCAGGCCAGCCGCTCGGCTGGCCAAGTACGTGCCCCACGCGGGGGTCAATGTGGATAAGAGGGTCGACCTCGTATCCAGTGGGAGGGATGACCGATGCCTGAAGTGTATTGCGTCAAGTGCAAGGCAAAGCGTGAAGCAATCGAGACCAAGAAGGTCACGATGAAAAATGGCAAGCCAGCGCTCGAGGGCAAGTGCCCAGTGTGCGGCACTAAGGTCTTCAAGATCGGCGGCTGATAACTCAGCTGGCGATCATCTGATCGCACCGATTGCGACCCCCGACCGGGTGACCGGCGGGGGTCGTATTGTTTTAAGCACACAACCACACTGAGTTTCACCGCTGCGAGCGTGAGCGTTTTCCACGATGGAGGGAGAGTTGTCCACAATTCCATATGAGGCGGCCGTGCTCGCGCTCGATCTTGGCGGTACGCAGATTCGTGCGGCACTCGTGCGCGCAGACGGAACACGCGTTGGCCGCACATCACTCGCAACACCCATTGCGAGTGGCCCTGCTGCGGTGATCGCCGCCTGCATCGATGCGCTTCGTCACGCACGCTCACTCGCAGCGGCAGAGGATTCGAGCGCAGCCGCACGCATCGTTGGAGTGGGCGTGAGTGCACCAGGACCGCTTGATCCATGGAAGGGGGTAGCAGTAGAGCCGCCGAACCTCGGCCCGGATTTTCCAGGCACACGAATTACGGCGCCAATCAGCACCGCGCTCGAGCTTCCTGCATATCTTGAGCACGACACAAAGGTGGCGATCCTCGGGGAGCACCGGTTCGGTGCGGGGCGAGGTATCGACGATCTCTTCTACCTAACGTTCAGCACGGGCCTCGGTGCCGCAGTGATGAGCGGCGGGAGATTGATTACGGGACCCGACGATACCGCGATTGAGGTGGGCCATGCGCCCATCACGCTCGACGGGCCACCATGCTCGTGCGGTGGGGTCGGCCACCTTGAGGCGCATGCATCAGGCGTTGCCCTTGCGCGAGTCGGGCTTGAGGCGGCCGTGAGTGGGCACAGCCCGTGGCTTGCCGCCTGGCTCGCAGCGCACCCAGGGGGGATCCCTGATGCTGCACTCGTGGCCGCAGCTGCCGCAGACGGTGACCGCGTTGCGGCCGACCTGATCGAGCACGCCCTATTCGCCGTGAGCCGGGCGATCGCCGGGTTCGTGAACGTGTTCAACCCGACGCGGATCATCATTGGCGGCTCGCTCGCCGAGGCGCATTGGGTGCGGCTCGCCTCGAAGGTCGCCACGGAGATTTCTGGACAGGCGTTTAAACTCCCTGCTCGACGCGTGAGCGTCCACCTCGCCGAGCTCGGCGGGGACGTTTCGCTCGCGGGGTGCCATCCTATGGTCATCAGTCGGCTCAGCGACCCCGCGTGGGCGCGGGCCGTTGCAGCGCGAGAGCACGGGGGTTGATGTGACGGTTCGAGTGGCGATCAGCGGCTTTGGCAGGATCGGGCGGCAGAGCCTGCGCGCCCTCCTTGAACGCGCGCCAGAACTTGAGATCACCGCCGTCAACAGCACGGCGAGCGCAGAGATGAGCGCCCACCTCTTCAAGCACGACTCCACCTACGGTGCATACGCCGGGAGCGTCGCGCTCGCTGGGGGCAAGCTCGTAATTGATGGGCGAGAGATCACGCTCCTCTCTGAGCGCAACCCTGCCGCACTGCCCTGGTCGAAGCTTGGCATCGATATCGTTGTCGAGGCAACCGGCGCGTTCACGGACGCGGCGACGGCTGTCGCCCACCGAACCGCTGGTGCGAAGCGCGTAGTTATCACCGCACCAGCGAAGGGCGAGGATGCGACGATTGTCCTCGGCGTGAATGAGGCGATCTACGACCCAGCGCGGCACCACATCATCTCTAACGCAAGCTGCACAACGAACTGCCTCGCTCCAGTCGCGAAGGTGCTCCTCGATGCCTTCGGTATCGAACGAGGAATGATGACGACGGTTCACAGTTATACCAACGACCAGCGCATCCTTGATGTACACCACAGGGATCCGCGTCGCGCCCGAGCTGCCGGTCAAAATATCATCCCCACAACGACCGGCGCAGCCTCGATGCTTGGCGTGGTGATCCCCGAACTTGCAGGGCGCATCGATGGCTTCAGCCTCCGCGTTCCAACGCCAACGGTCAGCCTTGTCGACCTTACAGTTCAGCTCATTCGAGGCAGCAGTGTGAACGAGGTGCTCGACACGTTCCGTGCTGCGGCATCTGGTCGCATGAAGGGGATCCTTGGCGTCTCCGACGAGCCGCTTGTCTCCTCAGACTTCCGCGGCGATTCGCGCTCCGCAATCATCGATGCAGCGAGCACGATGCTTGTTGATGATGCTCTCCTGAAGGTTGCAGCCTGGTACGACAACGAATGGGGGTACAGTTGCCGAGTGGCAGATCTTGTGAACCTGGTGGCGACACGTGGCTGAGCAGAAAAGCATCCTCTCGCGCCTCTTTCGCGGTGCTGATTCGAAGGCGACTAAACCGGCGCCTGGGACGAAGGCTGGCGCAAGAAGTCCCAAGGTTGCCAAGAAGGCAGCAGCAACTCCGGCGGGAAAATCCGCCGCAAAACCCCCAGCGAAGCCGGTGCAGGCGAAGCCATCGTCCGTGGTGAAGCCAGAGGCTCCACGCCCTGGGAAGCCAAGCATCCCACCGCGCCCCACAGGCTCGCACCTTGCGCCAAGCCGTCCGGCCAATCGCCCGCAGGCGAAGCCTGACACCGGCGCCCCAAACCCACCAGCGCGCCAGAGCGTGCTCTCCACTCCGTCGTCGAGTCGACCCGCGAACCGACCGCAAGGAAAGCCGGGCCAGCCCCCCGCACCACCAAAGAAGCCGGTTGCCGCTCGGCCAGCAGCTGTGCCAGTGCGCACTCCACTGCGAACTCCGCTCAAGCCGATCGCGCGCCCTGCCGGCATCGAGCGCCGTATCGCGCCAGCCATCATTTCGGCAACAGGCAAGCGCACGATCCGCGAGCTCGATGCGCGTGGTAAGCGGGTCTTCCTGCGTGTGGATTTCAACGTCCCCCTCTCCGACGGGCGCGTTGTCGACGACTCACGTATTCGAGCGGCGGTCCCCACCATTGAGGCGCTCCTTAAGGCAGGCGCATCGGTTGTGATGGCCTCACACCTTGGCCGTCCAGATGGCCGCGTTGTCGACGGGCTACGCCTGCGGCCAGCGGCTGAGCGACTTTCGCAATTCCTGAAGATCAACGTTCCGACAACAGGTGACGCACTCGGTGTCGGCACAGAAGATGCAGTGCGTCGCATGCGTCCGGGCGAGCTGCTCCTCCTTGAGAACGTGCGCTTCCACGCGGGCGAAGAGAAGAATGATCCCGCATTCGCTGCACGTCTCGCCGCGTATGGTGATGTCTTCGTCAACGATGCATTCGGCACGGCACATCGCGCGCATGCGAGCGTAGTGGGTGTCGCAGGTTTTCTTCCGTCGTATGTCGGCCTTCTCATGGAGCGAGAGGTTGAGGCGCTCTCCAATCTGCTCGACAAGCCGGCTCGACCATTCGCAGCAATTGTTGGGGGCGGCAAGGTGTCGGGCAAGGTTGCCGTCCTCGAAGCGCTCGTGCGCAAGGTTGATCTCTTGATCCTTGGCGGCGGCGTCGCCAACACCTTCCTCGTCGCCTCTGGTCGAACAGTTGGAAAGAGCCTGTACGAATCAAAGATGGTTGACGACGCGCGGCGCATCCTCCGGCTAGCGCAAGAGCGTGGAGTGACGGTGCTCTTGCCGACCGATGGTGTCGTTGCGAAAGAGGTGACGCGCGGAACCGAGTTCAAGGTGGTGTCGACCGACAAGCTCCCGGCGAGCTGGCATATGGTCGACCTCGGGCCGAACTCCAACGCGTCCATCCGCGACGCACTCATCCCTGTGAAAACGATCCTGTGGAATGGCCCACTTGGTGTCTTTGAGATCCCGACATTTGCGGTTGCAACACGCGAGCTTGCGAAGGTGGCCTCAGAAAAGGCGCTCGCAGGCGCAACGGTCGTCGTCGGTGGCGGCGACAGCATCGCAGCACTCCGCCAGCTCGGCGTGGCCGATCAGATGACGCACCTCTCTACGGGCGGCGGCGCCTCCCTCGAGTTTCTTGAGGGGCGGGACATGCCCGGCCTCGCCGTCATCCCCACTGCCGGTTCGCCCATCGAGACGCTTCCTATCGTGTGGCGTATGCCCGGGCCGATGAAGAAGCCGAAGCCAGTAAAGAAGCCCAAGCCGGTCGTGCCGGCAACGGCAGCACTAGAACCAGACGTCACGACAAAGCCGTGACCGGCTCAATCTCGCGCATCCACGCTCGCGAGATCCTCGACTCTCGCGGCAATCCCACCGTAGAGGTCGACATCATTCTTTCAAGTGGGGAGCGCGGTCGTGCCGCAGTCCCGTCTGGCGCGAGCACCGGTCTGCACGAGGCGGTAGAGCGCCGCGATGGTGACCCGACTCGGTTTCACGGGCGCGGCGTTCTCCAAGCGGTCGCGGCGGTGAATGGTGAGATTGCTACGTCACTCCACGGA
>JBJSXZ010000052.1:0-7896 GCA_046086645.1 Candidatus Limnocylindrus sp. | reverse complement strand
TCGCCACGTCGCTCCGTAAACGTACCGCCGAGCATCTCGCCGACCGCCTGTTCTAAGAGCGCCGCATCAAGATTCAGTGGCGCGAGATCAATCACCGCAATCCTGCCACCAGGAGTGAGCCAGTCGCGAGCGGCCGCTACCTGCCGTCGCCGAGCCTCCGCTGAGAGCTGGCTCAACACAAAGGGGAGTACAACCAGCCCTGCCGGAGTGCCTTCTGGTCCGGCGTCGATAGCGCGTGGATGAAGATGTGCGGAGAGTCCGTGTGCGATCAGGCGGCGACGCGCGCGCTCCAGTCGCCGCTCATCTCCATCGTAGGCAGAGGTCTCGCCGCGCGATGCGAGGAGCACCGTCCAGAAGCCAATCCCCGCGCCAAGCTCCACGATGCGACCGGCGAATGGCAGCGCATCGAGCCAGAGCACCGCGCGGTCGAGCTCTCCTTGCCACGTTGCTCCCGCAAGTGGGCCGCGATCGTATGGTGCGCGATTCAAATACCATGCTTCCAGCGCATCTGGATCCTGCGGTGGCGGTAAGAGACCGAGTCGTGCCGGCACGCCCTCGCGCTCTGTTGCTGCATCAATCGGTGCGCGTGCGACAGGCGCTGTTGTTGGAAGTGGAATGCCAACGGGTGGCGTACCGCCGGCGCCGCGAAGCCGCAGGCCTTCTTTTAGTTTTGCGCGAAGGTAAGGTTGCTCTGGTGCACGGGTGAGACACGAAGAGCAAAGGAGTGTCCAGCGCTCGAGTGCGTCAGCAGTTGGCGCAACTGCTGCGCCACACCATGAGCACGAGAAGGGGACAAGGGCGCTCAAGGCGCCAGCCTTAGCGCGGCTTGGCGGTATCGACCGATGTGCGCGCTGCTGTCTTGTCCTTGTACCAGGTTGCATCGATCTGGATGAAGTTTGACCACTGCGCTGGTACCGACTCGGCGGGGAAGATCGAGTTCACTGGGCACTCTGGCTCACAGGCACCGCAGTCAATGCACTCGTCGGGGTCGATGAAGAGCTTTCGGTCGCTCCCCTCTTCAAAGTGAATGCAGTCAACCGGACACACCGCGACGCACGACTGGTCGAGGACATCGATACAGGGCTCAGCGATCACGTAGGCCATCTCACCAACTCCTCATCTCTTGGTCGCTGCCGTGGCGACCTCGTGCGCCCGAAGGTACCACTTCGCTCCGTGGCTTGCCCTCTGCTGCATTGTGGAGCGCTACATCCCCGACGGGGTAAAGGCAGGGTCAAGGTAGCGGCTCGGCTCATCACCGAAGTCGAGCATGCAGCCACGCCCACAGAACCAAAAGCGCTCGACCCCTGGCTCGGCAGGGTCAACAAAGCCAACGTGCCTGCCTGGCGCCGCCGCGTTGACCAGGTCTGTCACGAGCACCGTGCTCGTGAGCGCCGCGGGCTCAACCGTAACCTCCATGCCACACACTGGATCAATTGCCATCATGCCTCCTCCTCTGCTCGCTTCGCGCTCAGGGCCGCCTCGCGCCGATGAATCTCGGCCAAGGCGGGTGCCAGCGCCGCGTCGTCGCGGTCTGCCGTTCGCTCAGCATCGCGCATCCACGCCGCGAGCACAACAAAGACCGCGACGAGGAAGAGGATGTCGCCGATCATCCACATCAGCGCGCCAGCAAGCTGCTGGTCTTCGAGTGCTGACGGACCCCAGGTTCGACCGAGCGTTTCGTAGTGCGGGTAGAGGACGCGCGGCGCCCACATGATTGCGACGCCGAGAAAGCTGTTCTGCGGCATCTGCGTAATCAAGTATCCGAGTGCGGCTCCGCGCGATAGCTTATGGCGCATCGGATCGACCGAGAAGACGGGCGCCCAAAAGACAAGCGCGCTGGTGAGATAGAGCAAGTGCTCGGCATCATGGACGAGTGGCTCTTCAAGGGCGAGGTCGAAGAGTGATGAGAGATGCGTTGCCCACATCACAGCTACAAGGAGGACCCAACCCGTGATCGGATGCGTGATCGCGCCAACGGCACGACTCTGCAGCACGCGCAGGATGCGAGCACGCCGCGCCGGCGTCGCGAGTCGAAGGAGCAGCGTGATTGGGCCGGCCCGCAAGAGGAGGATCGGCACGGGGAAGAGCAAGATGAGGTGCTGCACCATATGGACACTAAAGAGTGCGGTGTCATACCGCTCGACAACCGACTGCAATGCGATAAGGGTGAGGGCGAGCGCGGCGATCAGTGCGACGCTACGACGACGCGGGACGGGATTCCCTGGATGTAGCGCGTTCACGCGTCGAACGGCGAGCCACCAGAGCACGAGGGTTGCGAGGACCGCCAGGGTGACCAGCGGAGGCGAGGTCCAGTAGCCGAGGGCGGAAATGCTCGGCTCGGGCGGCAAGGGTCCGTGGGCGGGAATCTGGCTCACGGGTACAATCTACCTGCCGAGAGTTGATCCGGTGATAGCTGCGAGGTGCAAGACATTGCGTACGTTCCCAATCGCGTTCGGTGCCCTCTTCTTCCTCATTGGAGGGGTCTACCTCTTCGTCTCCAACGACATCGCTGGCGCCTTCATGCTCATCACCCTTGGGGTGGCCATGGCCACGATGACGATGATCGTCATTCATGCCATGGAGACCAACGACTAGGCAGACGAGCGGATGGACCTCCTTCGCACGCTCCTTGAGTGGGTGATCTCCCTGATCGGACCTCTCGTTGCTCCCGACTGGGCAGCCCTGATCCGCCTCATCCCCATCGGCGTCCTCTTCCTCGTTGCTGGCTTCTACGGCTGGATCCTGCTGCGCTATCGCCGCGCGGGGAAGCGCCGCGTCGGTCACCCGCCTCGTGCTCCGCGCGCGCCAGCAGGCATCCATCTCCCTGGTCCAAGCCTCGCGCCGTTCCTCATCTCTGCTGCGGCTGCGGCGCTCTTCTTCTCAGCGGCGCTTGGTGGCATCGCCCTCCTCGTTGCGGCACTCTTCCTCGTCTTCGCGTTGATCGCCTGGGGCCGCGAGGCGGTGCACGAGTACGACGCACTCGGCGGCGTCCATAGCCAGGCACTCATCGCTGCCGACCCAACGAACGCGACCGAACTTTTGACCCCTGCCGGACCACCAGATGGCGTGCACTTACCGCCACCATCGCTCCTCCCCTTCCTCGTCAGCCTCGGCGCCGCAGTGATGCTCTTTGGCGCGGCGATTGGTCTCTCGTTCGTCTTGCTTGGCGCCCTCATGACCGTCCTCGCACTGATCGGCTGGCTTATCGACTCTGGGCGGGAGTATCGTGCAGTTGCCGAAGCAGATGCAACCGGCCACCTGGTCTCACCAGCGCCGAAGCGTGCCCCCCAGTTTGTCATCGCCCTCATGTCGCTCCTCTTCGTTGTAGTTGGCGGCGCGCAGGCAGGATTCTTCGCAAGCAGCGATGTGAGCCCGAGTCCAAGCCCATCAGGCAGCACGTGCGTTGCCGACGTGACAGGCGTTCTCACCGTGTGTGCCGAGCTGGTCGCTTTCTCTGTGCCAACCATCGAGATCGCCGCGGGAGCACCAACAAAGATTCGCTTTGTTAACTACGACGCTGGCGTGCCGCACAACATTGCCATCTTCGAGGGGAGCACCGATGCGAGTGGCACACAGATCTTCAACGGCGAGATCTTTGCGGGCGTTGATGAGCGGACCTACGACATCCCTGCGCTCGATGCTGGAGCAACGTACGTGTTCCTTTGCATCGTGCATCCGAACATGGTCGGCACGGTGGTCGCGCAGTGACCTTCCCGGTGCGCACAGTGCACCACAGTAGAGCGCAACGCGGCGCGCTCACGCTCCTTCTTGCACTCGTGCTTACCCTCTGCGCCGCCTGCTCAGGCGAGCCAGGCACATCGACGAGTGATGGGTTGATCGGCCGGAAGATCGGCATCCCCAACGGCACGCTCATCGATGGTGGAACGCTCGCCTCGTTCGGCGAGGTCGCCGGTGAGCGCCGCATCCTCCTCAACTTCTGGGCCAGCTGGTGTGTGCCGTGCCGTGAAGAGATCCCCCTGCTCGCCGCCTACGCGGCTGAACCAACGAGTGGGGCGGTGGTGATCGGCGTCCTCTATCGAGATGAGGCTGCGCTCGGTCAAACCGCCGCTGCCACGCTTGGCGCGACCTGGCCAACCCTTGCTGACGCCGACGGCGCAATCGCCGCGCAGGTACCCGTTAATGCGGCGCCGCTCACCCTCCTCTTGAACTCCGAGGGACTTGTCCTCGACTACCAGGTTGGACAGTTCGCAACCGCAGCGGACCTTGGCGCATTCGCAAGCCAGCCGTAGCTCAGAGCGCGCACAACGAGCGATTCAAGCGGTGGTTGGTTGCGGGGGATGGATTCGAACCACCGACCTTCGGGTTATGAGCCCGACGAGCTGCCACTGCTCCACCCCGCCCGATCAGTATTATGGCTGTGGCAGGCTTCGTCAAACCACGAGGGTTTATTGCTCGCTGATGTGCTGATGCAGAAACGCGGCGAGTGGAAGGCGCGCACCAAAACCTTCGCCAAACGCATGAGCGAACGCAACCTCGTCACCATCTGACTCTTGCCAGCAGAAGAGGAATGGCCGCCCATCGGCTACAGCGGGGAAATCAATCAAGCCTCGTTCGATATCGCGCAGCTCCACACCACGGGCAGAAACGCGATCGACGCTCGCCTGCATCTGATCGACAAGCGCCTTGATTCGCAACTCCACCATTGAGCTCGTGGTGAGCGCCTCACGTAGTGACGCATCGGCGTCGGTGAACTGCAATTGATTTTGATCGGTGCCCCCTGGGAGCGCGCCGGTGCGCTCAAGGCGGCGGAGGCGGAGCAGATCTCCCTTCATCTGCTCAAGTACCGAGCGTTGAGCACGAAGGAGGGCGATTAGGGGGCGCAACTCAACGAGCGCGCTCGTGGCAGCCTCGACCGTCCAGACGCGTTGCATACGGTGATTCTCCCACGGGAGGCGCCTCGTTTCTAGGTCGCACGGCTTTACAAAGCGCGCCGAATGCTCGCCGTGGGAGAATCGTCGCGGGCCGGTAGCTCAGTGGTAGAGCAGGGGTCTTTTAAACCCTTGGTCGCGGGTTCGAACCCCGCCCGGCTCACCAAGAGAAACCGCCCCTAAGAGCGTCTTCGGTACAATTGTCGCACCAGGCGCCTCGCAAGCTCACGCCCAAACCGCACCACGAGTTGTGACGTGGAAGGGAACGGAGAGCCCCACACTCTTTGATATTTATGCTCCACTTCAGCAACTTGCAGGGCAACGCCTAACAGCAGCTCGGCCACACGCTCTGCATCGCGAAGCCGGACACGATGCGCCTCTTCACCTTCAGTGGGAGCCTCAGTGACCCAATCGTGCGCTGGGAGGAGGTGAGATGTATCGCCGTAAATTGTTGCTCCAGAACCTTCAATCTGCTCTTTGAATTTCTGCGCTAGCGCACCGACACGCGCTCGGTAGTAGTGTGGAATCTCAATCGCCTCACCTTTGTCAGTTCTAAGGTCGCGGATATACCGCTCGACGCCGAGCTTCTGTCGCTCAATACTCAATACATGGCGATCAGATTTAGAACTGGTGAGCCGATTCAATGCTAATAGCACATCTGCCTCAAACAACGAGAGAGATTCGTTAACCGCTTTGCCCGGTGTCAGTGTATCATTGGGCATCCTGGCAGCACGCTCAAAGTTCCTCAATGTGCTCGAGTGATCACGTGGGTCAATGATCAGCACAGAAAAGTTTGTTGCTCCTGATTCCATCCAGCGCTGAGTTACTCGACCGTAATGTAGATCCTGCCAGTAGGGGTGATCAAGAGCACTCTCTTCATGGCCAGGTAAGATACGGTCTAAAAAATCCGGAAAGCTCTGCTGCATTCCGACTTTAATCATCTGCTGCCAGCTGGAACTCAAGAGCAGATGCGGTGCACGAACAATGTAGATCACATTCAATCTACGGCTACTTAGATCGCGTACGATTCGCGAAACGCTGTCTGCGCTGGCTGATGCTACAAATTCACTGCTGTAAAGCGGCGCGGCAAACTCTGATTGATGGAAGTCTTTTACTAAACGCGCCCATTTTCCTGGGAGTACCTTTCGACTGAAGCCGGCAAGTGCAGATTTCGTTTCGGATTCAACCTTTTTATACCCAGAGAAGAATGGTCGCATCGCCTCAGGGTCGGTGTACTTCGTTCCTGTGACTTCTCGAGCCGGCAACGGGTCATGGCGCTTAGCGCTCCAGTAGTAAAATCCGGCCTCTTCTAGAGCTGATCGAGAGGTGTCGAGGGCCGACTGAATGGCCGTCGAGGCGCATTTTGGTGCGCCAATATGCAGAATAAACTGTTGATCTGTTGCTGCCGCTTTATGTTGCATGTAAACATCATAAGCGGTTTTGCTACTGCGGACACCTCAACACGACGAAGTTTGAGAGAAAATGGTGCGGCTACTTATTTTTCAACTTCGCCCGAAGCCATGCGGCGGCACGCTCGCGCTGTGCATAGGCAACTGCCGCTACAAGCAAGAGAATGAAGTTTAGCGTCCAGGCTCCCGCGGCCGAGAGGTAGCCGAGCTGCTGACCGACCTCGCCCTCGATCGCCAGCCCTGGAACCGTGAGACCGAAGAGCCCGAGCCGGAATACCGGCGCTTTAGGTGAAATGTCTGCAATCAGTGTGCTGTTTGCAATCGCAAGCGTGCTGGGGGATACGCCACCAATAAGTACGGCGTGTCCGCCAAGCACAATACCGTGTGCGCCGATGCGCGCGTTATCGACAGGCAGATCATCTTGTGTGATCGTCGCCCACTCGCCAGTGAATCCAGCGGCTGTTGGTGCGATCCAGTAGGTGCTCGTGATAGCCGAACCATCTTCTGCAACTCCACCAGCAACATAGAGCGTGCCATTCGCCGCCCAGAGTGCTGCGCCGACGCGCGGCGCTGGTAGGAGCGCACCTTCTGCCGTCCATCGATACACCTCGCCAATCGGGGTCTCACCTTGCGCAGGATCCGGAGTTGAGGCAGGCGCACTGTGACCTGTGGCTGGACTCTGTGCAACAGCAAGATCTCCGCGGAGCGTCACGTTTGTCGCAACTGCGGCCTCGGCCTCACTGCCGCCCCACACGTAGAGCGCATCACCGACAAGAGCAGCTGCTGCGTCGGCGCGTGCCACAGGGAGTTCCATCAGTGGGGCCCATGGCGCAAGGTCTCCGCTCGACTGAAGCGCCGCCTTCCATACACTCGTTTGCGCGACGCCATTGGCGTCTCGGCCACCGATGAGGATGAGTCCATCACTGACCGCCACGAGAGCTGCACCGGAGCGCGCATTCGGGAGTTCCAGCGTGGTCCAAGGTGTCCAGGTGGAAATGAGCCCCGTAGTTACATCCGGCATGCCGACGTAGACGCTCGTCGTTGCCTTCACGTCTCGTGTCGCTCCGCCAACGACATACGCCTGTCCGGCGAAGAAGGCTGCGGCGACATCGGTACGCGGTGCCGGAAGTGGTGCACCAGCGCTCCAGGTGCTCAGTCCGTCAGGGCCAACTTCGGCAACAGCGGTTTCCGTCGTGCCGCTACCACCGCCGAGGTAGTACAGGTGTGCACCAGCTTGAACCAGCCCGCCGCCAACCCCACCGCCAGGGAGGTCCGTCGCGGTGCCGCCCTTCCACGGCAAGAGCGCGCCGTTTGGCGCAGGGCATGGGAGCCCCTCATTCTCCGCTGGGCAGATGTTCACGAGCGAGAGACCGTTGAGGCCGAGCTCGACGGTTGGCGAGACGGTGAGGTAGTAGGCGCGGTCGGGGATGTAGCCAAGCATCAAGATGATGACGAGCGTCCAGAGAATTGCGCGTACGCCAGCCCATCCCCAGCCCGATGCATCCAGTAGACCGAAGAGCACACGCTTCGGCGGGACGTTGCCACTCTCAAGCGCGCGTGGGGCGTGCGATGTATTCATCACTTCGCCGTCAAGGTTC